>CAYGST010000050.1:0-5706 GCA_964352415.1 uncultured Planctomycetaceae bacterium
CCGCTACACCCGCGAGCTCGTGGGCGCCATGGCGCGGCTCGACGAGGCGCCGCACCTCGGGCTCTTCGGCCACACCTTCGGCCCGAAGAAGTTCAGCGACGAGGAGCTCGGCATCGCCGGCACGCGCGCCGAGCTCGTGCGCATGCGCATCCCCGCGCGCGTGCTCCCGTGGCTGATGAAGCGCCTGGGCCGCGGCGCGGACGACCTCGTCGGCGGCGCGCACGTCTACCACCACACGCAGCCGAACCTGCTCGACGTTCGTGATGCCAAGGAGGTCGTCACGATCTTCGACTGCATCTACACCCTCGACGCGGGCTTCGTCGAGCCGAGCGCGGCCGAGCGCATGACCGACATCGCGTTCCAGCAGGTGCGCCGGGCGAAGCGCATTCTCGTCCCGTGCCAGTACGTCGGCGCGGAGGTCGTCATGGCCCTCGGCGCGCACCCGGGCCGCGTCTCGGTCGCCGAGCTGGGCTGCGACCACGTCCTGCGCCACCTGCCCGAGGGCGGCTTCCCGCCCGCGAAGGATCCCTATCTCCTGACCGTCTGCCGCGTCGATCCGCGCAAGAACCACCCGCGCATCCTCGAGGCCTTCGAGCGCCTCGTCGCCGATGGGTATCCGCATCGCTGGATCATCGCCGGCCCGCGGGGCTGGCGCGCGGAGCTGTTCGAGGCGCGCCTCGACGCCTCGCCGGCGAAGGACCGCGTGACCTGGGTCGGCGACGTCTCCGAAGCGGAGCTGACGAAGCTCTACGCCCAGGCCGACGCGCTGCTCTTCCCGAGCCTCAACGAGGGCTTCGGTTTCCCGCCGCTCGAGTCGATGGCCTGCGGCACGCCGGTCGTCACGAGCCACATCACCTCGACGGGCGAGCTCTGCGAGGGCGCCGCGATGATGGTCGAGCCGACCGAGGTCGAGGACATCTACCTCGCGACCAAGCGCCTGCTCGACGAGCGCGAGATCTACGACGAGCTGGTCGAGCTCGGCAAGGAGCGCGCCGCCAAGTACACCTGGGAGCTGTGCGCCCGCCGGACGCTGCTCGCCTACCAGGGCGCGCTGAAGGACGACGAGGGCGAGGACCCGAAGCTGCTGTCGCGGCTGTGAGCGAAGCGGGGCCTCCGCCGGGCGACAGCCCTCGACAGCGGGCGCGTCGAAGCGCTACCGTGCGCGACGGAGACTCCCCCGTGAAATTCCAGGACTACTACGAGGTCCTCGGTGTCGCGCGCGACGCCGACGAGGCCGCCATCAAGAAGGCGTACCGCAAGCTGGCGCTGACGTGGCACCCCGACCGCCACCAGGGCGACGGGCAGGCGGAGGCCGAGGCGACGTTCAAGCGGATCAGCGAGGCCTACGAGGTCCTGTCCGACGCGGAGAAGCGGGCGAAGTACGACCGCTTCGGCGAGAACTGGGAGCAGGGGCAGGAGTTCACGCCGCCGTCGGGCGAGCGCACGATGTCGCGCGAGGAGTTCGAGGCGGCCTTCGGCGGCGGCGGCGGCTTCTCGGACTTCTTCCAGGGCGTGTTCGGCGACGACGTGCGACGCGACTTCGGCGGCGGGCCGCAGCGCCACGCGCGCTACCGCCACCGCGGCGCCGACGTGCGCGCCGAGCTCGCGCTCGCGGTCGGCGACGCGATCCGCGGCGGCAAGCGCGGCTTCGAGCTGCCCGTGCGCCTGACCTGCCCGAGCTGCGCGGGCACCGGCTTCCTGCAGGCGCACGTCTGCCCCACCTGCGGTGGCGTCGGCCAGGTGCAGCAGCGCAAGAAGGTCGAGCTCACGATCCCGAAGGAGCCGCGCGACGGGCTCGAGCTGCGCCTGAAGGGGCTCGGCGAGCCGGGCGACGGCGGCGGCGAGAGCGGCGACCTCTACCTGACCCTGCGACTGAAGGACGACGACGAGTACCGCGTGCAGGGCCGCGACCTGGAGGCGCGCGTCGTCGTCACGCCGTGGGCGGCCATCGCGGGCACGAAGCTCGACCTGCGCACCGCGCGCGGCGTCGTCACGCTGAGCGTGCCGCCGGACTCGCGCTCGGGGAGCCGGCTGCGCCTGCGCGGTCAGGGCTTCGCCGACGGCAAGGGCGGTCACGGCGACGCGTACGCGCGCATCGACCTCGACCTGCCCGAGACGCTCACCGACAGGCAGCGCGAGCTGCTCGCCCAGCTCGCCGAGACCGACGCCGCGGCGCAGGGAGGTGACGCATGAACCCCATCCGCATCGAGGGCGAGCTGCACCTCACGCTCGAGACCGTCGCCGAGGTCTACGCCGTGCAGGTCGTCTGGCTGCGCGAGGTCTGCGAAGCGGGTCTGCTCGTCGCGCGCCCAGAGGCCAGCGGCGAACTCTGCATCGCCACCGTCCAGCTCGAGCGCCTCGCGCGCATCGTGCGCATGAACGTCGTGCTGGGCCTCGACCTCGACGCGGTCGAAGCGCTGCTCGACTGACGGCCGGCGCGATCAGGCCTTCGACAGGTCCACGCGGGTCGAGAAGTAGGTCGTGCCGTCGCCGAGGTCGGAGAGCTCCGGGCCCGAGAGGACGTTGATGCTCGTGCCCTCCGGGGTGTCGGCCGGGCGCGGGAAGCCGTCGACGCGGACGCAGCCCTGCGGGGTGCGGTCGTCGAGGGCGGCGGTCAGGGTCAGCGCGCCGTTGTCGCTCGTCAGCGTGACCGGGTCGCCGGCGGAGATGCCAGCGGCCTTGGCGTCCTCCGGGTTCACGAAGGCCTTCGGGTCGGCGCCTCGCTTCGCGTGGCGCGCGTGGTCGAGGTAGGTCGTGTTGTGCGTGTCCTTCGACGGCGCGCTGAGCAGCCAGAAGGCGCGCGACGCCCCGTTGCCGAGGTCGGCGCACCAGGCGGCCATCGGCGTGTGGCCGTCGGCTGCAGCGCGCTCGCTGACCAGCTCGACCTTGCCGCTCGGCGTCAGCCAGCGACCGTCACCCCGCCACTGGCGCGAGCCCTCCGGCGCGGCGAAGCGCGTCGGCTCGCCCGAGCGCAGGCGCGCGACGTCATCGGGCGACGCGCTGGTGGCCCAGGCGTCGACCACCTCGTCCACCAGGCTCTCGGCCGTCGCGTCCCAGCAGGGCGCGGGCAGGCCGAGCTCTTTCGAGAGCGCGGCGAAGGCGTCGACGTTCGAGCGCGGGCCCGGCGGCGGCTCGACGGCCTTGCGACCGAGCTGCGCCATGCGGTGCCCGTAGCTCTTGTAGAGGTCCGTGTGCTCGACGAAGAAGGTCGCCGGCAGGACGACGTCCGCGAGCTTGGCCGTCTCGGTCAGGAATTGCTCGTGCACGAGCACGAAGCAATCGTCGCGCGCGAGTCCCTCTTGCACCCTCCCGCTGTCCGGGATCGTCAGCGCCGGGTTGTGGCCCCAGACGACGACGCCGCGAAAGCGACCGGCGCACAGCTCGCGGCCCGCGGTGACGTGCTGCAGCGCGGGCGGCGCCGGCGCGGGGCGCAGGTCCGGCCGCGTGACGATGTCGGAGTCGAACGGGAACACGGCCCCGCTCTCGTAGTGCACGCGGTCCGCCTTGCCGAGCACGGCGGCGAGCGAGCACAGCGCGCGCATGCTCTGGGCGCCGTTCCTGCGCCGCGTCCATCCGGAGCCCGTGCGCAGGAAGAGGTTCTTCGCGAGCACGAGCACGTCGCCGAGGTCGCGCAGCGCAGCGACGTCCGCGCCGCACAGCGCAGCCGCCTCCTCGAGCGTCGGCGCCGAGCGCAGATGCGCCTCGTACTCCTCGGCCCCGAGGCACTCGCTGTCCAGGAACGCCCGGTCGGCGTAGCCCTCCTCGAAGGCCCAGCGCGCGAGCGCCGAGGCCAGGATCGAGTCCGTCCCCGGCCGGATCACGAGCCCGCGTCCGCCCCAGCGCTCGACGTCGAGCAGCGTGTCCGTGCGATAGACGTCGACGACGCGCAGCGTCGCGCCGGCCTTCGCCCGCTCCTTGAGGCGCGGTAACAGGTGCTGGATCGTGCGCTTGACGTCGCTGCCCCAGACCACGATCGCGTCGGCCTCGTCCACCTCGAGCACGTCCGGGCCGATGCAGTCGCCGAGCACGGCCTCGTAGCCAGCCGTCGACGTGTTGTCGCAGACGCCCGAGTCGTGAGTCGTCGCGCCGAGCGCGTGCATCATGCGCATCGGGAATTGCCGTCCGATGAAGCCCATCGTGCCCGCGTAGTTCAGCGACAGGAGCTCGGGGCCAGCGGCCTTCGTGAGGCCCTCGGCCGCGCGCCCGAGAGCTTCCTCCCAGCTCGCCTCGCGCAGCGCGCCGCCGTCCCGCACCAGCGGCGACAGCAGCCGCTCCGGGCTCTGGACGAGCTCGTGGTAGCTGTTCGTCTTCGAGCACAGCGTGCCGCGCGAGTACGGATGCGCGGGATTGCCGCGCACCCGCACGAGCGCGCCAGCATCGTCCGTCTCGACGAGCACGCCGCAGGCGTCCGGACAGTCGAGCGGACAGGTCGTCGGGGAGAGCGGCATCGGCGAAGGGAGAGAGTTCGGGGCTTGGGAGCGAGTTCAGTCGGTGGCGCCGTCCGAGGCGCCGAGCTGGTCCGGCAGATCCGCGGGCCGCTGCTCGCGCACGGGAACGAGGTCCGAGAGCAGGCCGCGGTCGATCCGCAGGAGCCGGTTGTCGCGGTCGAAGAACAGCACGAGGCCCTCGAGCTGCAAGTTCGTGTCCTCGTAGTCGAGCGAGGCGGAGAACTCCTTGGCGACCGGGACGGAGACGTTCACGCCCCAGTCGAGGCCCTCGTCCCAGCCGAAGGCGAGGCCGTAGCTCTTCGAATCGGCCTCCCAGACGAACAGCGGCGCGCCGAGCTGGCCGAGCGCCGCTTCGAGCGACGTCTCCCCCGGCGCAAGACCGGCGATCTGCGCGTCGGGGACCGGCGTCTGACGATCCGAGCTGATCCAGGAGACGCGCACGCACGACGCCGCGCCGAGCGCGACGGCCAGGAGCGAGAGAGCGAAGGTGGAGCTACGCACGGCTCAGTCCGACCACGGCAACTTGTACTCGGCGTCGCCGCCTTCCATCGTCGCGCCGGCGTGCGTCAGGAGGCCGTCCTCGTCGAAGAAGACCCAGACGCGATCCTGCACGGTGTCGGAGTGCGATAGCAGCACGACGACCGCGAAGAACGCCGTGTCCTTCTTCTCCGTGAAGTCGTAGCGCCACGCGGAGCGCCGACCGATCTGAACGACGTCCATCGGCGCGCCGAGGGCGGCCAGCACGTCGTCGGCCATGCTCTCGCCCGGCTTCAGCGACTGGTAGGCCGCGGCGTCGATGCGCGTGTTGATGCGATCGCGCTGGATGAAGCAGGACGCGAACAGGAGCGGAGCGAGGAGGGCGAGTCGGAGGGAGGATCTCATGCGGTCGTAGGTTGGGGGGAAGGGCGGGCGAGATCCAGGAGCTCCCGCTCCATGGCCAGGAGCCACGGCTCGAGGCCACGATCTCTTACAGAGCCGGCGATCTGCGCGTGCGTCGTCGCGTGCGACTCGATGTGCGTGAGGCGCTCCTCGATCCGCCGCGCGAGCTCCGTCGGACGCAGCCGCACCGGAAACACCTCACCGTCCTCGCGGTTGCGCAGGACCTCCTTGGCCCCCACCGCGTCGCTGACGAGCACCGGCGTGCCGGTCGCCAGGGCCTCGAGCACGACGAGGCCGCAGCTGTCGCGGCGACTCGGAAGGACGAGCAGGTCGGAGCCCGCCGCGAGGTGCAGCGGCTCGAACTCCGGGACGAGGTGCA
>CAYGST010000050.1:5716-15571 GCA_964352415.1 uncultured Planctomycetaceae bacterium
TCACGTGGCGCAGCGCATCGAGGAGGCGCGGAAGCCCCTTGAGCTTCGCGTTGCGGCCCACGAAGGTCAGGATCGGTTCGTCGCCGCTCCAGCCGGTCTCGGCGAGCAGCGCGGCGCGTGCGTCGGCGCGCGCCTCGACGCGGAAGCGCTCGAGGTCGAGGCCGTTCGGCACGAGGCGCAGCCGCGGCGCGCTGGTCGGGTAGTCGTCGAGCAGCTCGCGGCGCACGAGCTCGGACACGCACACGACGCGGCGCGCTCCCCCGTCCGCGACGGCGCGGCGCTCGAGGTCCAGGAAGGTGCGGTGCCGGCCGATCGAGCGCTTGCGGAGCGCGCGCAGGGTCGCGCGATGCGAGCCGCCGTGCGGCCAGTAGAGGTCGACCTCCTCGAGGTGGCGCACGCCGACGGTCAGGTCGCAGCCCATCGCGCGCGCGGAGGCCACGAGGTTGCGCGCGAGGTGGCGCTCGCGGCTCCCGCGCGTCCAGCCGTGCGTCGTGACCGGCACGAACGTCCCTGGCGCATCGACGCCCGCGGGAGGCCCTTCGAGCCCGAACGCGAGCACCTCACAGCCGCGCGCTTCGAGCCAGGCGGCGAAGGTCGCGAGCGCGCGCTCGGTGCCGCCGCGTTGCGGGTTCCACCGGTCGATCAGGAAGCCGACGCGCGGCGGGGAGGTCAGGGCGCTGGAGCTCACGGGGCGCATCCTACGCTGCGGCGCGCGCGCCACCACGGATCGCGCGCGAACCCCTCGCCTACGCGACGCAGCCAGCCGCGAGGCCAGCGGCGCCAGCGCCGTCCCTGGGGATGGGACGCGCCCCGCCGCCCCGCTGTCCGGAGACGGCGGGGCGGGAGAGCGAACGCCGCGACCCGGTCGACGCGGAGCGGGTCACGGCCCGCGCCCGCTCACTCCGCGAGCGTTCCCAGGATGCGCCGGTACGCGTCGTAGCGCGCCACCGCCACGTCCCCCTGCTCGACCGCGTCGCGAACACCGCACTCCGGCTCGACGAGGTGCGCGCAGTCGCGGAAGCGGCAGAGCTGCGCGGGCCCTGCGAACTCCGGGAAGTAGCCAGCGAGCTCGGCGCGATCGACCTGCCACAGTCCCAGGCTGCGGATCCCCGGCGTGTCGATCAGGTGCCCGCCCGACGGCAGGCGCACGAGCTGCGCCGAGGTCGTCGTGTGGCGTCCCTTCCCGTCGAACTCGCGGCCGGAGCCCGTGTCCCGCTCGCTCGACGGGTCGAGCGCGTTGAGCAGGGTCGACTTGCCGACGCCGGAGTGGCCGACGAACACGCACGTGCCCTCGGCCAGGCGGCCGCCGAGCTCCTCGAGGCCCTCGCCCGTCGCCGCCGACGTCCAGATCACGTCGAGGCCGAGGGCGCGGAAGGGCGCGAGCTGCTGCTCGAGCTCCGCGCGCTCGTCGGCCGACGGCGCGAGGTCCGCCTTGTTGGCGACCAGCAGCGGCTGCGCGCCGCCGCGGGCAATCGCGATCAGGAAGCGATCGACGAGCCCCGGCCGCAGCTCGGGCCGGCGCACCGACGCGACGATGACCGCCGTGTCGACGTTCGCCGCGAGCACGAGCTCGCGCTTGCCGTGCCCGGGATCGGGCCGGGAGATCACCGTGCGACGCTCGCCGAGGGCGGCGAGTCGCGGCAGATGCCCCGAACCGAAGTAGGCGAGGTCCCCCGCCGCTGGCCGCGGTGAGTCGGGGCCGAGCGTGAGCTCGAGCTCCTCCTCGTCCACGAGCGCAACGGCGCGGCCGCGATGGACGGCGATGACGAGGCCCTCGCGCAGCCCGTCGAGGGAGACGCTCCCCGAGCCGGGCCCCGCGGGCGCCGCGCCCTGCGAAGCGCGCAGGTCCAGCTGCGGAGCCGAGCGGATGCGTTCGAAGCCTGCGGGCTCGTCTGCCTCCCCCTCGCTCCAGTCGTCGTTCGAGCGGTCCCGACCGCCACGCGGCCTGCGCTTGGTGTGCTCCTTGAGGAGCCGGCGCTCCTCCGTGGAGCGCACCTTCTTCTGTTGCTTGTAATAGGCCCTTCGCTGGGCCTGCTTGTCTTCGTAGTTCAACGTCGTCGTGTTCGCAGTGGACCCCCGCGGGAGCCCGGCTCGGCGGCGACGTGTGTGCGGCGCGAGTTCTCTCGCGCTCCGCGCACACACCTCGCGCGGACGGAGCACGCGCGGGCAAGCGACGTATCCTTGTGGACAGACCCCGGGCGTGCGCTGAAGCAATCGCGGCTTCGCGCCCTGCGCCGGTGCTGGTCGAGAGGGTGCGGCGCGCGTGGTGCGCGCCTGCTTCAGCTCGAGCTAGCTGCGGACGAGGGCGGAAGCGCTGGCGGCAACGGTCTTCTGGTTGAAGTTCGTCATGGCACGGCCTCCCGAGTCGTCTGGGTCGTTCGAGCGCCTGTCGGCGTCGATGTGTATGCGCCTCCGCAAGGTCGGAGACGCGAGGTGGCGGAGCGAGCCGCCACTCACGCACTCTAGCCAGGATCGGCCAGGGCGCCAGCCCTCTCTTCTCGACGGCGTGGCACGCCCTTCCGGCCCACGAGCGCTGTACGAGCCGCCTCCCCGCCTTGCGAAGGGACAGCAGCGCGGTAGGTTGGATCGTCGCCAAGGCGCCAAAGGGCCCCGAGGCACGCTCGCCCGCTCGCTCCGTCCCCCGTTCGCCGGGACCTCGATCGCCATGAATCCGCTCGATCTGTTTACCCTGCCCCGCTATCGAGCGATGTGGTCCGACCCCGTTCGGAAAGTCCGCACGCTGGAGAGCTTCGGCGCGACCGAGGACGACGGCGGACGCGACCTGCTCTCCGCCTCGAGACGCGTCCGCGACCCCGAGCTGATGCGGCACATCACGCGCCACGCCGAGGAGGAGCTGATGCACGCCGAGCTCTTCCGCCGCCGCGCCGCGGAGCTGCGAGCCGAGTCCCAGACCGCGGGAGCCGTGCGCGAGGAGTACTCGGACAAGTCGACGAACCTCCTGCGCGCCCGCGAGGCCGAGGTCGACGGGCACGGCTTCTACGACGGCAGCATGCTCGACGAGATGGGCGAGGTCGCCTACGTCGCCATGGTTCACGTCGTCGAGCAGCGCGCAGCGAAGACCTTCGAGAAGCACCGCCGCTGCATCGTGAACGACGCCGAGACGCGCGCGCTCTTCGACCGCGTCGCAACGGACGAGAAGTACCACATCTCCTACACCGGCCGGATCCTGGACCGCTGGCGCAAGGAGGGTCGCGAGCGCGAGGTCGAGAAGGCGCTCAAGGACGCACGCCGCTCGGGCTGGCTCGGTGCGTGGAAGCGCCTCGGCCTGCGCTCGGCCGCCGGCTTCGGGCGCGTGGTGCTGTTCGTCTTCTACTGGACCTTCCTGCTGCCCGTCGGCGCGCTCTCCAAGGGCCGCAGCCAGCCCACCGGCTGGCACGGACCCCGGAGCGAGCGTGCGCCGCGCGAGGGCGTCGCGAGCCAGTACTAGCCGTCCATGAAGCTGCTCGGTCTCTCGGCCTTCCACCGCGACGCGGCGGCCGCGGTCGTCGTCGACGGCGTCGTGGTCGCCTCCGTGCAGGAGGATCGCTTCACCAAACGCCTGCAGGACGAGTCGTTCCCGATCCGCGCGGCGCGCGCCTGCCTCGAAGAGGCCGGCCTGCAGATGCGCGACCTCGACGGCGTCGTGTTCTACGAGAAGCCCCTGCGCAAGTTCGAGCGCGTGCTCGCGACGCAGCTCGGCGCGTTCCCGAAGAGCGCGCGCAGCTTCTCGCGCAACATGTTCCTGTGGCTCGGCGACCGGCTGTGGATGAAGAACCGCATCGCCGAGGAGCTCGAGTGGAGCGACACTTCGCGCATCTACTTCACCGAACATCAGCTCGCCCACGCGGCCAGCGCCTTCTTCGCCTCGCCCTTCGGCGAGGCCGCGGTTCTGACCGTCGACGACGTGGGTGAGTGGGCCACGACCACGCTCTGCAAGGGCTCGGGCCAGTCGCTCGAGCTGCTCTCCGAGGTCCGCTTCCCCGACTCCCTCGGGATGTTCGTCTCGGCCATCGCGCAGTACCTCGGGCTCGAGCCGGGCGCGCAGGACGCGCAGCTGGAGGCCCTCGCTCCCTACGGCACGCCGCGCTTCCTCGACGAGTTGCGCGCGCTGGTGCCCGCGGCCGAGGGCGGCGCCTTCACCGTCGATCAGGCCGCGTTCCGCTACGCCTTCGACCACGCAACGCTGTACTCGGACGAGCTCGAGGCGCGCCTCGGCCCCGCGCGCATCGGGACCTCGCCGCTGCGCTTCGAGGGCGAGGATCGGCGTGATGCGGACATCGCCGCGAGCCTGCAGGCGCTGCTCGAGGAGCGCGTCCTCGAGCTCTGCGCCGCGCTGCACGAGCGCACCGGGCTCACGTCGCTGTGCTTCGCGGGCATCCTGGCGGAGAACCGGACGCTCTGCGCCAGGGTCCTCCAGGACGGTCCGTTCGAGCGCCTGTACGTTCCGCCGTGCCCCGACGACGCGGGCGCCGCGATGGGCGCCGCGCTCTACGTGCACGCCGCGCTCGAGCCGGACACCGCGTTCCGACCGCTGGCGAACGCCTACCTCGGCATGCCGGTCGAGGAGCGGCCGGAGGCGGGCGCGGTGACGCTGCCCGACGTGCACGCCGCGCTGCTCTCACGGCTGACCGCCGGCGCGCGCGTCGCGTGGGTGCGCGGGCGCCTCGAGCTCGGGCCGCGCAGCCACGGCCACCGCAGCCTGCTCGCGGATCCGCGGCCCGCGGACGCGCGCAAGCGGCTGCAAGAAGCCGTGCAGCACGCCGAGCCGTTCTTGCCGATCCGCGTCCTCGTGCCTGCCGAACGCGCGATCGACTACTTCGACCTCCCGGCCGGCGCGGAGCAGCCGCTGCGTCTCGGGCAGATCTTCGTCCCGGCTTCGGCCGAGCTGCGCGAGCGCGCACCTTCCGCCGTGCGACCGGACGGCACCGCCTGGCCGCAGCTCGTGCACGCGGGCGACGACCCCGAGCTGCACCGTCTCCTGACCGCCTTCGGCGAAGCGACGGGCGCGCCGCTGCTCCTGCACGAGACGTTCGCGCTGCGAGGCTCACCGATCGTGCGCATCGAGTCCGACGCCCACGATGCCTTCCAGCGCAGCACGCTCGACGCCCTCGTGGTCGAGGATCGGCTCTACGAGCGCACCGGGATCCACGCCTGAACGCGTCGCGCGCGGACAGGTCCCTCGAGCGCTAGAACAGCGTGTAGACGAACGGCGCCACGACCGGGACCGACTGCAGGAAGACGAACAGGATCGCAGCGGGCAAGAGGAACAGCACGACGGGCACGAGCCACCAGAAGGGCCCCTGCCACATCGCCCGGATCAGCTCCGTCGCCGTTCCGGCCCCGGTCCGCACCGAGGTCACCACTCGTCTCATCATTCCCGCTCTCTCCCGTCCACTCGTGGATCCGTGCGTCGTCGATCGAAGGCCCAACTCGCCAGCGGGCGCCCCGCGTGAGCACTGGCCCTTCTTCCATGGGAGTGCATCGTAGCGCCGAATCAGATTTCGTAGTCTCCTTTCGAGCCCCCGATGTCCCCCAAGCCTCCCTTCTGCCCCCGCTGCCGCGTCGACGTGGCCGGCCTCGACGCCTGCCCGCAGTGCGGGCTGAGCTTCGTGCTGCGGGGCGGCGTCGTCGACGCGATCGGCGCGCAGACGCGCGGGCAGGCCGCGGACGGCGTCGAGGACTTCTACTCGGTGAATCCGTTCCCCGGCTACGCGCCCGGTGACACCCGCGGCACCCTGCTCGACCGCTCGCGGCGCGCGCCGTTCCTCGTCCAGCTCGACAACGCCGTTCCGACGGACGCCACGGTGCTCGAGTGCGGCTGCGGCACCGCCCAGCTCTCCGCCTTCCTCGCCAGCGCCGGTCCGAGCCGCACCGTGATCGGCGTCGACGGCTGTCGCGTCTCGCTCGAGCACGCCGACGAGTTCCGCGAGCGCGCGGGCATCGACAACCTCCAGCTGGTGCGCGGCGACCTGTTCGAGCTCCCGGTTCCAGAGCGCACCTACAACGTGGTCATCAGCCGCGGCGTCGTGCACCACACGCCCGACCCCGACGAGGCCACACGCCAGGTCGCGCGCCGCGTCGCGCCGGGTGGGATACTCGTGCTCGGCTTCTACGAGACCTGGGGCCGCGCCTTCCACTGCGTTCGCCGCGCAGCTGGCAAGCTGACGCGCAAGCCGATCCGCGTGCTCGACCCGATCCTGCGCCGACGCGACCTCGACGAGGAGAAGAAGCGCATCTGGATCGAGGACCAGTACCACCACCCGCTCGAGCACATCCTGCCCATGCCCCGCGTACTGCGCGTTCTCGAGGAGGAGGGTTTCGCCTGGGTCCGCTCGATTCCGCCCGTGGCGACCTCGGGCAACCTGTTCGAGGCCACTCGGCGGCCCTCGGCCTGGGGCCGCACGACGCTGCGCGCCGGCTGGGCCGTCCGGGGCCTCAGCGATCCGGACGCGGGGCTGATCTCGCTCGTCGCTCGCAGGCTCGACTGAACGGGTTCGGGCGCGGACTTCGATTCGGTCGGCAGCTAGACTCCCCCACGTGCGAGAACTGCGTGACCTGACCCTGACCACCTTCGTCGTCGACGAAGCGCCCGACGCCGCGCGCGCCGTCGCCGGGGAGATCGCCGCGCTCGTCGCTGCGGTGCCCCAGATCGCATTGGGCCTCGCCACCGGTCACACGCCCATCGAGACCTACGCCCAGCTCGTCGAGCTGCACCGCGAAGGCATCGACTTCTCGCGCGTGCAGACCTTCAACCTCGACGAGTACGACGGGCTCTCGAACGACCACGTCGCGAGCTTCCGCGCGTTCATGCGGCGCCACCTGTTCCTCCCGGCCGGATTCGACCTGGAGCGCACGCACTTCCCGGACCGTCGCTCGCCGGGCGAGGCCCCCGACCTCGCCGCCGCGCGCTTCGAGGGCGCCATCGCCGCGGCCGGCGGCATCGAGCTGCAGCTGCTCGGGCTCGGGGGCAACGGACACGTGGCGTTCAACGAGCCCGGCTCGACGCACGACTCGCGCACGCGCCTCGTCGAGCTCGCGCCGCTCACCCGGCGCGTCAACTCCGTCGACTTCCCCGACCCCGCCGAGATCCCGTCGCACGCGATGACGATGGGCATCGGGACGATCCTCGAGGCGCGCCGGCTGCGCGTGCTGGCCTTCGGAGCCCACAAGGCGGAGATCGTCGCGCGCGTGCTGAACGATGACGTCAGCCCGGCCCTGCCCGCCAGCTTCCTGCGCGGACACCCGGACGTCGAGCTGTGGCTCGACGAGGCCGCCGCCGGTCGGCTCTGAGCCGACCCTCGGGAACAGGGCCGCTGCGGCGGCGTCCTACACCGCCATGCGCATCGCCTTCGACACCGCTCCGCTCGCGCGCCCCTATCCGCCTGGCGTCGTGCGCTCCTGCCGCGGGCTCGTCGAGGCGCTCGAGGCGCGCAGCGACGTCGAGGTCGTGCGGTTCGCGCCGGGGGACGGCGAGGCCGAGCGGACCTGGCGGCACGTGCGCCTGCCCGCGCTCGCCGAGCGCGCCGGCGCGCTCGGCGTGCACTCGCCGATCTCTGCGTTTGCGTTCCGCGGCACGGGCCGCCGCGTCGCCACCGTCCACGAGCTGCCGTGGCATCACGGCGTGCGCGAGAACGCGGGGCTCTCGCACCGGCTGTGGGCGCGCTACGGCGTCGCGCGCGCGGACGCCGTGCTGTGCCCGAGCGAGCGCGTGCGCGCCGACCTCTTGGCCGAGTGCGGGGGCGGCGCGACGCGCGTGCAGGCCTGCCCGTGGGGCGTCGAGCTGGCGCCGCTCCCCCGGCCGGACGAGCGCGCCGAGCTGCGCGCAGCGCTCGGGCTCGAAGGAGCCCACTACGCGGTCGCGCTCGGCGCGACCCGTCCGAAGAAGGACCTCGCGGCGTCGGTGCGCGCCCTCTGTCTGCGCAGCGAGCGTGGCCTGCCAGCCCTCGCGCTCGTCGTCACGGGGCCCGCGACCCCGCAGCTCGAGCGGGATCGCGAGCTCGCCGGGCGGCTGGGCGTCGACCTGCGTCCCGTCGGCGAGCTCGACGACGCGCGACTCTCGCCGCTGCTCGCAGAAGCCCGCCTGGCGCTGGTCTTGAGCCGCTCCGAGGGCTTCGGCTTCCCCGCGCTCGAGGCGCTCGCGAGCGGGACGCCAGTCGTCGTCACCGCGGGCAGCGCGCAGGCCGAAGTGGCCGGCGCGGCCGGGCTCGCCGCCGACCCCGCGAACGCCGTGAGCGTCGTCACCGCCATCGAACGCGCGCTCGCGCTCGACGGGGTCGCGCGCGCCGCGCTGCGCGAGCGCGCCGCGGCCTTCCCGTGGTCGCGCTGCGCGGAGCAGGTCGCCGAGCTGTGGGGACAGTGGGCATGACGCGCGCCCCGCACGTCCTCGTGATCGCTACCGTCCTCGGCCAAGGCCCGGGCGGTGTCCGCCGGCACAACCAGGAGCTCCTGCCCCGCGCCTCGGCGCTGCTGCGCTCCGAGGGCGGAAGCCTAACCGTGCTCGAAGGCAGCACGCCGATCGCCTTCGACCTCCCGCCCGAGATCGAGCGGCTGCGGGCCGACATCCCCGCGCGCCCCGTGCTGCGCCGCGCGATGGTCGAGGGCGGCCTGCTGCGCGAGGTGCTGGCGCGGCGCGCTGCCGTGGGCTCGGCCTTCGACCTCGTGCACACGGCGCACCAGCCCGCGCCGCGGCGGCTCGACGTGCCGCTGTCGCTGTTGATTCACGACCTGCGCTCCCTCGAGCTCGCGCACTCGCCGTTCTCGCGGCGGCTGTTCGCGCGCGGGCTGATCGGACGCTCCGCGACACGCGCGGCCGTCGTGTCCACGGTCAGCGAGGCGATGGCCGAGCGCGTGGCCGCGCAGCTCGGGCTGGAGCGGAGCGAGATCCACGTCGTCCCGAACGCCGCTGACCACCACGCCGCCCTTCCGCGGCGCCCCGTCGCCGATGCCCCGCTCCTGTGCGTCGGGCACCTCGAGCCGCGCAAGCGTCCCGAGCTCCTGATCCGCGCCCTCGCCACAGACGCCGAGCTGCCGGCCGCCGTCTTCGCGGGCGCGGAGAAGGACGGCGAGCGCGCGCGCCTCGAGGCCCTCGCGGCCGAGCTCGGCGTCGCGGAGCGGGTGCGCTTCCTCGGCTCCGTCGACGAGGCGCCCTTGCAGGAGCTGTTCGCGACCTGCGCGGCGGTCGTGTGCCCGTCCGCGCTCGAGGGCTTCGGCATCGTGCCGCTCGAGGCGCAGCGCGCGCGGGCGCCGCTGGCGATCTCCGCGATCCCCGCGCACATCGAGGTCGCCGGCGACGACACGCCGCAGTTCGGCGACGACCCCGACGAGTGCGCGCGAGCGATCCACGCCGCGCTCGCTCGATCGGAGGCGCAGCTCGAAGCCGCCGCGAGCAGCGGCGCGCGCTACTCCTGGGACGACTCAGCGGAGCGGCTCGTCGCGGTCTGGCGCGGGGCCTTGGCCCGTTGACGATGGAGCGCGTGGGCCTGGCGCTCCGGCCACGGTCCGGACGAGCTGCGCTCCAGCGCGAGCGCCGAGGTCACTCGGTGGACGCGTCGGAGCCGTCGTCCACGAACTCCGCGTCCCCCTCGCCAAAGCTGCGCTCCTTGAGCGAGCCGGTCAGCTGGAACGCGGCGTAGAACAGCCCGACGAACACGGCGATCGCGGCGAGGCCCGCGGCGATGCGCGCCCAGGTCGGGAGCTGCGCGAGGTCGCCGCCGAGCGCGCCGCTCTCCGCGCCCTGGGACGAGAACTGAAGGACGGGGCGACCGCCGTCGTGAATCCGACCGCCCTCCGAACCGGGCCGCGCGCGAATCCCCGCGGCGGCAAGGCGGCGCCGAGCCGCGAGGCGGAGCGCCTTGC
>CAYGST010000051.1:0-15549 GCA_964352415.1 uncultured Planctomycetaceae bacterium
ACCCCTCGAGCAGCTCCTCCAGCTCCTCCATGGGGCCGGGCTCCGGGTCGAGGAAGTGCTCGGTGAGCTCGTTGACCAGGTACTCGTAAGCCTCGTCGACGGAGTCGGTGCGGAAGAACAGGTCGACGTCTTCCGCGCTGATCGTGCCCGCCTCCACCATCGGCTCGAAGGTCAGGATCGATTCCCAGTAGTCACACCCGAACAGCACGATCGGCAGCTTCTTCTTGATCTTCAGGGTCTGGACGAGCGTCACGACCTCCATGAACTCGTCGAGGGTCCCGAACCCGCCCGGCATCACGACCATCGCCTTGGCGAGGTAGCTGAACCAGAACTTGCGCATGAAGAAGTAGTGGAACTCGAACGTCAGCCTGCGGGTGATGTACGGGTTGTCGTTCTGCTCGAAGGGCAGGGAGATGTTGAGCCCGACGTTCTCGCCCTTGGCCTCCGAGGCGCCGCGGTTCGCGGCCTCCATGATCCCGGGGCCACCGCCCGAGCAGACCACGAAGCGGCGCTCGGTCCCCTGCAGCCCCTTCGACCACTCGGTCAGGCGCGCGGCCAGGCGGCGGGTGTCCTCGTAGTAGCGCGACATCTTCAGCTTGCGCTGGGCGTCCTTCAGGTCGCCCTCGCCCGCCTCCGCCTTGCGCACGAGCTCCTCCGCGTCCTCGCGCGAGACGAAACGCGCCGAGCCGAAGAACACGATCGTGTCCCTGACGTGGAACTCCTTGAAGCGCGTGTACGGCTCGATGTACTCGGCCAGGATCCTCAGCGCCCGGGCGTCCGGGCTGTTGAGGAATTGCTCGTTCTTGTAGGCCTTGATGGCCCGATAGCGGCTCTCTGTCATGTGGCGGTGGGCTGAAGTGCGGCGGCGGTATGCTACAGAGCAGGGATCCGCCGACCCCGGAGAATCGACCCTTTGCAGGTGCAACAGAAGACCTCGATCGACGCGCGTGTCCTGCAGGTGCCCATCCGCGGGATGAGCTGTCAGGCCTGCGCCCAGAAGGTGGAGCGGCTCCTGGACGGCGTGGGCGGAATCGCGCGCGCCGAGGTGAACTTCGGTTCACGGAGCGCGACGCTCACGCTGACGGGCGATCCGCCGGACGAGGTGGCCATGCGCGAGGCCCTCGGGCGCGGCGGCTTCGGGCTGCCGGACGGCCCGCTGACGGGACGCTCGGTCGAGGCCGACGTCTCCTTCGGGGAGCGGGCCGAGCGGGACGAGCTCGCGCGCAACCGCCTCGGGTTCGCGATCGCCGCGCTCGGGACCGTGTCGCTGCTCTTCGTCCACCGCCTGCACCTGCCCCACGGGCTCGGACCGCTGATCGCGGCTCCGGTGGTGTTCTGGGCCGGCCGCGACCTCCTCGGCCGGGGCTGGCGCGCCGCGCGCCTGGGTGCGCCGGACATGAACACGCTGGTAGGGCTCGGCACGACGGCCGCGTGGGTGGCGGGCGCCCTCGCGCTCCCCTTCCCGGAGTGGCTCGGCGACGCCGGCGCTCACCTGCACGCCGCGACGATGATCACGGCCTTCGTCCTGCTCGGCCGCTGGATGGAGTCACGCGCGCGCAGCAAGGCAGGCGACGCGGTCCGCGCGCTGCTCGAGCTCGCCCCGGCGACCGCGCGCGTTCTGCGACGCGGCGAGGAGGTCGAGGTGCCGCTTGCGGAGGTTCGAATCGGGCAGCTCGTCCTCGTGCGGCCCGGCGAGCGGGTGCCGGTCGACGGCAGCGTCATGAACGGCACGACAGCCCTCGACGAGTCGCACCTGACCGGCGAGAGCTTCCCCGTCGAGCGCGAGCCCTGCGCCTCGCCGACCGGGTCAGCGCCGTGTTCGTGCCCGTCGTCCTGGTCATCGCGCTCGCCACCCTCGCGATCTGGTGGGCGCTCGACGGCCCGCAGAGCGCTGTCTCCCACGCGGTCGCCGTGCTCGTGATCGCCTGCCCGTGCGCCCTCGGGCTCGCAACCCCCACGGCGATCCTCGTGGCGAGCGGCCGCGGCGCGCGCGAGGGCGTGCTGATCCGGACCGCCGACGCGCTCGAGCGCCTGGCCCAGGTCGACGCCGTCGCCTTCGACAAGACCGGCACGCTGACCGCGGGGGAGCCGTCGGTGCAGGCCGTGCGGGTCGCGGAGGGCGTCGAGCCCGACGAGCTCCTCGCGCTGGTCGCCGCCGCGGAGGTCCCGAGCGAGCAGCCGCTCGCCGGAGCGATTGTGCGCCACGCCCGCGGGCTCGGTCTGGCGCTGCGGCCCGCCCAGGACTTCCAGGCCGAGCCGGGGCAAGGCATCCGCGCCTCCGTGGACGGGCACCGCGTGTGGGTCGGGAGCCCCCGCGCCGCCGCGGGCCGCGATCTCGAGGGCGCGACGCTCGAGGGCTGGATCATCGAGCTCGCCAGCGCGGGCTGGACGCCCGTGGTGGTCGAGATCGACGGACGCGCGGCGGGAGCGATCGGGCTGTTCGACGCGGCGCGCCCCGAGTCCGCCGAGGCGCTGGAGCAGCTGCGCGCGCTCGGCATCGCGCTCACCCTGCTCTCCGGCGACGACAGCGCCGCCGTCTCTCGCCTCGCCTCCGAGCTCGGGATCGAGGACGCGCGCGGCCGGCTGCTGCCCGGGGAGAAGGCGGCGGCGATCGAGGCCATGACGCAGACCGGGCGGAAGGTGGCGATGGTCGGAGACGGGATCAACGACGCCCCCGCCCTGGCCGCGGCGCACGTCGGCATCGCCATGGGCGGAGGCGCTGACGTCGCTCTCGAGGCCGCGGACTGTGCGCTGCTGCGCGACGATCCGCGGCGCGTGGCGCTGCTGCTGCGGCTCTCGCGTTCGGCCCTGTCGACGATCCGGGTCAACCTGTTCTGGGCCTTCGCTTACAACGTCGTCGGCCTCCCGCTCGCCGCCGGCGCGCTGGCGCCGCTCGGCGTCGCCGCCGTATCGCCGTCCGTCGCCGCCGCCGCGATGTCGGCCTCCAGCGTGTGCGTCGTGCTCAACAGTCTTCGGCTGCGCTGGAAGTCACTGAGCTGAGACGCTCGCGAGGTGTGCGGTTCAGATCGCTCAGCTCTCCGAATCCTCGCTTTCGCTCTCGCGACGTTTCACTTTCGCACGCGCCTTGTCGAACAGGTCGTCGAGCCGCGTCTCCTTGTCCTTCTCCTCCGAAAGTGCTGATTCGAGGCGATCCTCGGCCTTTGCGCTGCGTCCCTGGATGCGCTTCGCCGCATCGGTCCAGCGCGTGGTGTGGACCTTCGGCTTTCCCATCTCGTCGAGCTCGGCGGGCGCGCTCGCGCGCAGCACGGTCTCCGTGAGCACGTCGACGGCGAGCTTCGACTCACAGCACGGGCAGGTGATGGCGATTTGTTTCTTTTGCATGTTTCGACTCGCTGGCATGTGACTTCGATCGTTCAACGAGGTTGTAGCTCATGCGCAGGACAAGCAAGCGTGCGCACGATCGAGCCACGGAATCTCGGCTCGGACTGGAGGAAGGACAGATGGTGACGACGTGGAGACCGACGACTGGAACAACGACCGCGCTGGCAGAGACCGGCGACCTCGGACCAACGCCGAGCGAGCGGGCTCACGCCCGGGGCTTCGGCCGCTGGCTCGGCATCGCGCTCTGGGTGGGTCTGGTCGGCGTGCTGTACTGGGTCGGAGGCGCTTGAGTCCAGTCGCGGCCTCGAGCGATTCTGAGAGCCTGGGAACGCTGCCCTAGCCGGCCGCGCGCAGCAAGCCCGCGGGGCGTAGCGACACAACAACACGCAGACCGCGGCGAGTGCCCGAGGCACTCGCCGCTCTCTGTTCGTTCTACGCGAGCCCCGCTCGTTGCAGCCACGGCTACGAGCGATCCAGCGTGACTGGATCGGAAGTTCGCGGGCCCTAGAGCGCGCCGGTCTCGGTCGGCTCGATGCGCGAGCGTGCCGTGAAGTGCTGGATCACGTCCTCGTCGGTCAGGAAACCGACCAGCTCGCAGTCCCGGACGACGGGCAGCCCGCTGACCTTGTTCGCGATCATCGAGTCGGCGGCCACCGTCAGGTCCTCGTCCGGACCGATCGTCACCACCTCGGTGACCATGACGTCCGCGAGGGACTGACCGTCGCGCGGCTCGTGTTCTTCCAGCTCATAGCGCAGCTCGAGCTCGGAGACCAGGCCGACGACCTTGCCCGCCTCCGTGATCGCGAGGTGGCGGAGCTTCTTGGAGCGGCAGAGTCCGGCCGCCTCGGCGACGTCACTCTCGGGGTCCAGCGTCTCCGGCCTGCGCTCCATGTACTCGGACACGCGAGCGCCAGCGTCGTGATTCCTACCCCAGAGCGCCGAAGGGTTCCGAGTGCGGATGGCGCCGAGGATGTCGCTCGCTGTGACCACACCGACGAGGATGTTCTTCTCGATCACCGGGATCATCCCGACGCGCTTGCCGACCATCATCGAGGCCGCGGCGTCGACGTCGTGGTCGGGCGCCAGGGTCACGACCCGGTCGCGCATGATCTCGCTCACCAGGAGCGGTCCCCGCTGGCCCCTCGACTTGCGCTCGGCGGCCGTGTGCCAGCCGGTCGCCATCGAGAGGTCGCGCCTCGTCAGGACGCTGACGAGAGCTCCCTTGCTGACAACAGGGAGGTGGCGGAAGCCGTGCTTGTCCAGGAGCGCGATCGCGTCGTCCAGGGAGTCGCTGGGTTCGATGCAGACCACCTTGGTGGTCATGATTTCAGAGAGTCTCATGGGGAGAGGCCTGCTCGAGGCACGCCGAGACGGCCGAGGGGTGATGACCCGACGACCGAATGGACCGAATCTAGGCCGCCCCCCCAGTCTCGTAAGGGGGGAGATCCCTAGTTTCTCCCAAATCGAACGGGCGCGACTCGACGAGCCGCGCCTGCTCTTTGCAATTTCCTAGAGTGCGCCCGCCTCAGCGGCGATCTGCGGCCTCCATGAGCCGCAGCCGCCGTTGGTACTTCGCGTAGAGCTCGGTCTGCCTGTTCTTGAGCTCCACCTGACGACCCCCGATGAAGACGTAGTCGACGCTGCTCGTGATCTCGAGCAGGTGACCCTCCGTGACGATCACGTCGGCGACCTTCCCCGGTTCGAGGCTCCCGACCCGGTCTTCGATCCCGAGGATCCGCGCCGGGTAGAGCGTCACGGCGCGCACCGCCTCCTCCTCGGGCAGGCCGAAGGCCGCGGCCATCGCCGCGTGGAACGGGAGGTTCCGGGTATTGTCCGAGTCCGCCGCCTGGATGGCGACGAGTGCGCCCGCCCGGCTGAGCGCCGCGGCGTTCGCGAAGCGGGCATCGTAGGGGTCGAAGCGCGAGCTCGGGATGGAGAGCACGGGCCCCACGACGACCGGGACGCCCGCGGCCGCGATGGCGTCCGCGACCTTCCAGCCCTCCGAAGCTCCGTAGAGGACGATGTCGAGGTCCTCCTCCTCCGCGAACTTCAGCGCGTAGAGGAGTGTCTGGGCGTTCTCCGCGTGCAGAGCGAGGCGCTGCTCCTTGCGCACGACCGGGACCAGCGCGGCGAGGCGCGGGTCGAGCGTCGGCGGAGCAACCCCCTCGTCCCCGTCCGCGAGGTCCACGAGCTCGCCATACTTGCGAGCGTCTTCGAACATCTCGCGAATCGAGTCGAGCGACTCGGGCATCTCCTTCTTCTTGGCGGTGTTGCTGACCGTCGGGAAGCGCATGTGCTGCATGTCCCCCTCGACGAACGCGAGCTCCTCCCACGTGTTGCCGTCGAGGTCGATGATGCCCGACTGACCGCGCAGCGGACCGCCGCCCTGCGGGGCGACCTGAGCGCGCGTGATGCCGTTGTAGAAGGTGACGCCGATGTGCGCCGACTCGGCGTTGATGGCGCGCAGCACGCCGACGTCGGGCTGGTTGCCGCCGATCTCGCGCGCGTCGTTCGTCGCGCGCACCGAGCCCACCTCGTGGAGGCCGAGGTCAGTGTTCAGAGCGATCATTCCCGGCCAGACGTGCTTGCCCGTCGCGAGAATTGTCCGCGTCCCGACGGGGATCGCGACCTCGTCGCCGACCTGGAGGATCTTCCCCGCCTGCATCAGCACGGTGCCGTCCTCGATGACGCCGCCGCTGACGGTGTGCACCGTTCCGCCGACGATCGCGACGATCGGCGCGGGACTCTGCACGTCGGCCTCGAGCGGCTGGGGCAGAGCACGCGACGCCGCCGGCGTGAGGGGCTCCGCGTCGAAGCCGAACGTGTCACGCCGCTGGAACTCGACCTCGCCGTCGACCATCGTCCAGGCGACGCGAGCGAGCGAGGAGAGCGGATCGCCGGTGAGCAGAACGAGGTCGGCGTCCTTGCCCGCTTCGATCGAGCCGACGCGGGCGTCGATGCCCAGCTGCTTGGCCGCATTGAGAGTGACGAGCGCCAGCGCCCGCACGCGGTCCATGCCCGCGTAGCGCACGGACTTCGCCGCCTCGCCGTACATCCGCCGCACCATCTCGTCGGAGTCGGAGTTCACCGACGTCAGGACGCCCGCCTTGTCCATCAGCGCAGCGTTCTGCGGAACGGCGTCGTAGGCCTCCATCTTGTAGGCCCACCAGTCGCCGAAGGTAGAGCCGCCGACGCCGGCGTCGGCCATCTCCTTGGCGACCTTGTACCCCTCGAGCACGTGCTGGAGCGTCGCGAGCTCGAAGCCGTACTGTTGGGCCACGCGTGTGATCATCAGGATCCCGTCGGCGCGGTAGCAGTGACAGTGAACGGCGATTTCGCGGTTCAAGATCCCGACCAGCGTGTCGAGGCGCAGATCCCGCCGCGGCGGCATCGGATCCTCGCCGGCGGCGACGGCGGCCTCGTACGCGCTCCACTCCGCCTCGTACTCGCGGGCGCGAGAGAACGCGCGCTGGTAGAGCGTCGCCGTCCCCATGCGTGACGCGGGGAAGCGCGTCGAGTTGCCGCTGCCCCAGTTCGAGCGCTTCACGTTCTCGCCGAGCGCGAACTTGATGCCCTCGGGGGCGCCGGGGAACACCAGCTCTTCGGCGGTGCGCCCCCACTTCAGCTTGATCACCTCGTGCTTGCCGCCGATGGCGTTCGCAGAGCCGTGCAGCAGACGCGCGGTCGTGCAGCCGCCCGCGAGCGCGCGATAGATCGTGATGTCGTCCGGGTCGACCGAGTCGGAGATGTCGACGTCCGCGGAGATCGACACCGTGCCCTCGTTGATCCCGCGCTCGATCGCCATGTGGGAGTGGCAATCGACGACGCCGGGCGCGAGGTGCATGCCGGCCGCGTCGACCTCGACGAGCCCCTCCGGGATGTCGCTGACCTCGCCGACGGCCTTGATCTTGCCGTCGACGACGAGAACGTCTCCGACGAACGGCTCGCCGATCGCGTTGTGGATGGTCGCGCCGCGAATCAGGCAGCTACCGCCCGTCTTGAGCTCGGGAACGCGCAGCGCGTCGGTCTCGTAGGGGTGGTCCGACGCCGAAGCGGCGCTGGCGAAGATGGAGACGAAGACGAGGTTGCGTAGGGAGTTCATCATCGTGGTGCTCATCGCCCTTCGGCTCCGTGAGGGTGGGTGTGATCGTGCCCGCCCGACTGCCAGACGTTCTCGGGTTTCCTGCGCGCAGTGAACGAATTCGAGTCCTCACCACCGGAGAACTTCCAGGTGGCGTCGCCCGACATCGTCTCTTCCTCGATGTCGCCGCTGATGCTGATCTGCGCGTCGAAGTTGCCGAGGTCGATCGGCCCCTTCAGCGTCAGCTTGCGGCCGCTCACGCGCCCACTCAGCTCCGCCTCAGAGGTCGAACCCGCCGGCGTCTCGAAGGTCAACGTGCCCTCGAGCGCGCCGTCCTCGGCCATGGTGAGCTCGAGGATGGCGGGCTTCCCGGTCTGATCCTCGTAGACGACTTCCCAGACGCCATCGACCTCGAGGCCCTCCTCGGGCGCTTCGTCGTCGTCCTCGTCCTTCTTCTTGAACTCGTGCACGGCGCCGTCGATCAAGAGCCAGTCGAGGTGGGACTTCTCTGCGAAAGGCGAGTCGCTCCAGAGCGCGAGGTTCCCGGCGTAGCCGACCTCGAGCCTTCCGAGCTGACCGTTCAGCTGGAGCAGCTCCGCAGTCTTGGTCGTCAACGCTGCGAGCGCGACGTCTTCGGGCAGGCCGAGCTCGATCAGCTCGCCGACGTTCTTCAACAGGTCCTTGGGCGACTGTGCCCCCGTGCCGAACGCGAACGGAATGCCGGCCTCGTGCAGGCGCAGCGCGCAGTCGCGGCGCTCCTCCCACTGGCGTCGGCGCTCGCGGCGGATCTCGATCGGCTCCTCGTAGACCCACTCGTCCTTGCGCTTGGTCGGCGCGGCGGACTCGTCTTTCGACGCCTCGTCCGCTGCTTCCTCGGGTTCGGTCCCCTGTTCGGCCTCGGGGATCGCCGCGGCGGCCGGATCGTCACCGACGGGGTCGTCACCGGCCGCGTCGTCCTCCGGCGAGTCGTCCTCGCTCGCGTCACCCTCCTTGTCCTTGTCCTTGTCCTTCGACCCGTCGGGGTCCTTCACCTCGTCGCCCCAGTCCAGCCCGAGGAACACGGGCACGTCGGCGGCGACGAGCTGGTCGGTGACCCGCCAGGCCTCGCGGCCGCCGCAGATCGCGATGCGCACGCCCTGCGCCTCGGCGAAGGCGATCCAGCGCAGGATGTCGCTCGCGTCGTTCGCCTGACAGAGCAGGCGCTGCTCGCCGGAGAGGAAGCCGACTGCTGCCTCGAGCTCGGGGTCGAACGGCGGACGTCGATCGAGCTTGCCCGCGGCGTAGCGCTCGCGCAGCTGCGCGTGCCAGCGCGCGTCGAGCACGAACTGTCGCAGGTGAGCCAGGTAGCCCATCAGGGTGCTCGGGTATCCACTCCCCGACGCGGTCAGGGCCGCCGACTGGAAGAGATCCGCCGAGACGATGCGGTCCCGCCGCGCGCCGTCGCGCAAGGTCGCCACGACGGATTGACCGGCGAGGAGCTGCCCCGACGGAACGCTGTGCACCGCGCCGAAGCCCTGGCCTCGGTAGCCGTCGAGCCCGTCCTCGTCCATGCCGAACAGGAGCGCGCCGCGCAGCGCGGGCTGGAGCCCCTTGCGGTTCGCCTCGCGCATTCCGATGTGCACGCTGCCGACGACCGAGCTCATCGCGTCCTGGACCGCCTGCGGCTCCGGTGTGTCGATCCCCGCCGACGTCCAGCCGTCGATGAAGGCCGGCAGCGCGAGCGCGCCGTCGCCGTCGATGAGTCGGACACCGGTGGGCAGCTCCTCACCCGCTGAGAGGACCTGCGCGATCCTTCCGTTCACGACGAGGATCGAGACGGCCGAGGCGTCGACGTCCTCGGTGAGGTGGACGTTCGTGACGAGGGTCGACGGGGGCGGAGGCGCCGATTGGGCCCAGGCGCTCGCGGTGAGCAGGAGGGCGGCGATCGAGGCGGTCGGCCGGAGAAGGGATCTCATGGGCGTGCGTGGACAGACGGTGCGAACGCCGCGGACGCGCACTGCGATCCACGGCGATGGGAGGGCGCCAGACTAGCGGGAGCGCGGGGCGCTCACCACCGCGGTCGGCGGGTCCCGCGCAGGGGCCCAGCGGCGCGCCTACAGCCCGCGCGCCCAGCGAGGGCGAAAGCGCGCCTGCTCCGGATGGCTCAGGACCTCGTCGAGGGCGGCGAGCATCCGGGCGCGGTCCTTCGGCAGCGTCCCGGCCAGCGCCAGGAAGTTGCTGGCGTGGTTGGAGCGGAAGACCGAGCCGCTGACCTCGACGTGCGCGAGGAACTCGCGCAGCTCGGCGGCGAGCTCGATCGGGCTCAGCTCGTCGACCTCGCCGCGCTGGGCCGAGTCCCACAGCGGGGTCTCCTCGACCGGCGTCATGACCAGGGTCGAGACGAAGCGCGGGCCGATCGCCGAGACGACCCGGCCCGACTCGCGCGCGTGCTCCTGGGAGAGCCGGTGCCCGCCCGCGCCGAGCAGGATCATCGTGGACAGGCGCACGCCGGCCTCCTGGGCCTTGCCAGCAACGCGGATCATCTCGGCGGCATCGACCCCCTTCTCGAGCTTGGCGAGGACCTCGTCGTGGCCGCTCTCGATGCCCAAGTAGTACTGGGTCAGCCCAAGCTCACGCAGCCGGCTCATCTCGTCGACGGTCCGGATCTGGAGCGACTGCGGCGAGGCGTAGCAGCTCACGCGCTTGAGGCCCGGGAGCCGCAGGCGGATCTCCTCCAGCAGCTCGGTCAGGAAGCTCGCCTTCGCCACCAGGGCGTCGCCGTCGGCGAGGAACACCTTGCGAACGTCCCCGAGGTTCTCCGCTGCCCAGGCGATCTCCGCGCGCAGGTCCTCGAGCGGCCGAACGCGGAAGCGCTTGTCGCGGTACATCCCGCAGAACGTGCACTCGTTGTAGCTGCACCCCAGCGTCGCCTGAAGGATCAGGCTGTTCGCCTCGGACGGCGGTCGGTAGAGCGAGCCCTCGTACTGAATCATCGGAGCGGGACGTCGGATTCCTGGCAAAAGCAAGGCCGGGCGCGCCCCCGACCGCGGGGGGGAACTGCTAGACTCACAGGCCGAAGCGTCCCTGAAGGACGACACTCCCCAAGGCCACCCTGGCGAACTGCAACATGGCCACGAAAGAGGAAATCTACAAGGAACTCAAGCAGGTCTTCGATCCGGAGATCCCTGTGAACATCGTCGACCTGGGCTTCATCTACGCGATGGAGATCAACGACGGCGTTTGCAAGATCGACATGACGTTGACCTCGAAGACCTGTCCCGAGGCGCAATCGATTCCGGACATGGTCCGACGTCGCTGCAACACGGTCGACGGCATCAACGAAACCGAGGTGACGATCGTGTGGGACCCGCCGTGGTCGCCGCACTCCATCTCCGACGAAGGACGCAAGGTCCTCGGCATCGAAGAGGACGACCTCTAGCCAACGCCATGTCCACCAAGGAAGAGCACTACCAGACAGGGCTGAAGCTCTACGGCGAGCAGAAGCACGCCGAAGCGATTGCCGAGTACAAGCGTGGGCTTGAGCTCGACCCCGAGTGGACGGACGGGCTCCACGCCCTCTCGATGGCCCAGATGCACGCCGGTCTCCTCGATGACGCCATCGTGACCGGCAAGCGCATCGTCGAGCTCGACAAGAGCGACCCGTTCGCGCACACCAGCTTGTCCATGTTCTACATGCGCAAGGGACTGATCGACGAGGCCGAGGCTGAAGGCGCGAAGGCGCGCATGCTGTCCTGGAAGGAAGAGCTCAAGACGAACCCGGGTGCGGCGCCCCCGGGCCCCGCGGGTTCCCTGCCGATCCAGGACCAGGACTAGTCGCTGGCCGAAGCGCCGCGCTCGAGTCACCGAACAGCAGGCCCCCCGCGCCATGGCGCGGGGGGCCTGCTGCATTTCCGAGCGAGCGCGCTCCGCGAAGGAGTTCACGGTGGCGGAGTGACCTCGACGGCGCACAGGATTGCGAAGCGGCCCGGGCCGCCTCGATGGGAGACCCGGGCCGCTCGTGCGTGGATGGCAGCTCGAGGAGCGCTACATCACCGGCTCGATGCCGAGCTTGGCGAAGCCCTTGTCCTCGAAGTTCTTGCGGAACATGCCGCGCAGCTTGTCGGCCGCGGCGTCGTAGGCGTCCTTGTCCGCCCACGTGTTACGCGGGTTGAGGATGTTCGCGTCCACGCCGGGGCAGGACTTGGGCATCTTCAGGTTGAACACGGGGTGCACCTCGTACTCCATCTCGTCCGTGTGCAGGTCACCGGCGAGCGCGGCGTCGAGCAGCGCGCGCGTGTCCTTGATGGAGATGCGCTTGCCCGTGCCATAGGCGCCGCCGCCCCAGCCCGTGTTGAGCAGGATGCAGCGCGTCTCGTTCTGCTCCATCTTCTCGGCCAGGCGCTTGGCGTAGACCGAGGGGAAGTGCGCCATGAACGGTGCGCCGAAGCAGGCGGAGAACGCCGCCTTCGGCTCGGTGATGCCGACCTCGGTACCAGCGAGCTTCGAGGTGAAGCCCTGCACGAAGTGATACATGACCTCCTTCGTCTCGAGGATCGCGACCGGCGGCAGCACGCCGAAGGCGTCGGCCGTCAGCAGCACGATCGTCTCGGGCGCAGGGCCCTTGGCCCCCTCGGCGACGTTCGGGTTGCAGGACAGCGGGTACGAGAAGCGCGTGTTCTCGGTGATCGAGCCGTCGCTCAGGTCGAGCTCCTGCGGGTCCGTCTCCTCCATGCGCTTGCCGGGCAACGGCGGGACGTTCTCGATGATCGTGCCGGGCATGGAGAGCGCCGCCGCGATGACGGGCTCGTCGTTCTTGTCCAGGTCGATCAGCTTCGCGTAGCAGCCGTCCTCGAGGTTCGAGACGCCGTTCTGCGTCCATGCGTGCTCGTCGTCGCCGATCAGCAGGCGCTCGGGGTCGGCCGAGAGCGTCGTCTTGCCGGTGCCCGAGAGGCCGAACAGGATCGCCCCGTCACCGCGCTTGCCGATGTTGGCGGAGCAGTGCATCGACATGTGCCCCTTCTTCGGGAGCTGGTAGTTCATCACCGTGAACATCGTCTTCTTGACGATGCCACAGTAGTCGGCGCGGCCCGCGACGAGCGCGACGCGACGCTTGTAGTCAGCGATCACGACGCGGTTCGAGGCGGTGCCGTCACGCTCCGGGTCGCAGGTGAACGACGGAACGTTCAGGATCGTCCAGCGCTTCGCTTCTTCGTCGTCGACGCCCTCGATCCCCTTGGGGAACATGTTGTGGGCGAACATCGCGTGCGTCGCGTACTCGCAGACGACGCGATACGGGACCGCGTAGGTCGGGTCGGTGCCGCAGTAGAGGTCCTTGACGTAGAGGTGGCCGCCCTTCGCGTTGAGGTGAGCCACCACGCGCTCGAGGAGCGCGCCGAACTTGGCGGGGTCGAACTTCTTGAAGTCCGCTTTCCACCAAACCTCGTCCTCGATCTCCGGGTGCGCCACCGCGAAGGTGTCCGAGGTCGGACGGCCGGTGCAGGTCGGGTCGGTGTAGTAGACAAGCGGACCGTCCACGCCGAGCTTGGTCGGGAACGCCTTCTGATCGTCGTCGGGACCGTCCACACGGGTCCGACCGCGGTCGTTGGCGATCGCCTCGTGGAACAGTTCCTCTTTGGAGAGGTTGGCCTTGTAGTCGACCTTCTCGAGGCCGAACAGGTCCTTCAGGTCTTGGCGGATATCCATGGAGCCTTCCCGCGCCGCGCGCGGTCTGCTTGGGGGGCCATGGGGGCGGCCGATTCGGCGCTGCCCCCAGGAATTCGAGGCGAAGAGGGTAGCCTCGCCTCTGGGTTCCGACAAGCCAAGGAAGGACCCGATCCAGCCCGTTTCGAGCCGGAAATGCCTATCCCTGGGCCCGGAATCGCTCCTGATACCACGCGAGAGTCCGCTCCAGGCCCTCGCGCCAGTGCACCTGCGGCTGCCAGTCGAGCAGGGCCCCGGCCCGCTCCACGGAGGCCAGGCTGTGGCGCACGTCGCCGGCTCGCTCCGGTAGGTGCTCGGGCTTCAGGGACGACCCGAGCCCGTCCGCGATGGCCTGGTAGAGCTGATTGATCGTGATCTGCTCCCCCCCGCCGACGTTGAGGATCGTTCCGGGCTCGAGATCGGCTCCCATCGCGCGAAGATTCACGTCCACGACGTTGTCGACGTAGGTCATGTCCCGCGTCTGCTCGCCATCGCCGTAGATCCGCGGAGCCCGACCCTCCAGGAGCGCCCGGACGAACAGCGCGATGACCCCGGTGTAGGGCGAGTCGTCCACCTGGCGCGGCCCGAACACGTTGAAGTACCGCAGACAGACGGTCTTCAGGCCGTAGCAACGGCCCCAGACCTTCATCAGGTGCTCGCCGCCGACCTTGCCGCTGGCGTAGGGGCTGACGGGGTCGGTCGCGAGGGTCTCCACCTTCGGGAGCGTCTCGCTCTCGCCGTAGGCGGCGGAGGACGAGGCGAAGACGACGCGCTCCACACCGGCCGCGCGGGCTCCCTCGAGGACCCGCAGCGTCCCCATGATGTTGATCTCGTAGCTCGCCTCCGGCGCCTCGACGCTGTACGGCACGGAGACCTGGGCCGCCTCGTGGAACACGCCGTCGACGCCTTCTGCAGCCCTCCGGCAGGCCTCGGCGTCCGAGACGTCCCCGCGCAGGAGCTCGACCGGCGCGCCGCTGCCGACGTCTCCGACCTCGTGGGGAGCGAAGTTCTCGAGCCGCCCCGACGAGAGGTTGTCGAGGACCCTGGCGCGATCGCCGCGGGCGAGGAGGGCGGAGACGAGGTGCGAGCCGATGAAGCCGGCCCCGCCGGTCACGAGATAGATGGCCATGGGCGCATGATGACGACGGGCGGTCGGCCGTCTTCGGCGCCCGGCGGAATTCTTCGGCGCACGCGGCTCGGGGGGAAACGGATCGGGGGGAAAAGAACAAGTCCGCCGGGCGAGCAACCCGGCGGACTTGCAGCATCGAGAAGAGTTTGGATCCCCGGTTCAGCGGGTCCTAGCTGAACCGACACCCCAAGCGGAGCGGCGCGGATGTCCGAACGCCGCTCCTCGAAAAAGTCCCCGAACGACGGAACATCGGGCTCGTCGACTCCGGCGCGGGGCCTTCCCGGGCGGGACTCGTGGCCAGCGGTTGAGGCGCTGCGCAACGCGCTGCTCCGAACGACCCAGGGCCCACCTGGCGGCGGGCCCCGTGTCTGCCCAGGAGGATTGAGTCCCCCGTGAGCGGTTTGCTTCCTGCTTCTCTCCGAGCGCTTCAGAGAGCGAGGAGGGATACGGAACCGAACGTGGGGTGTGAAAGATCTTCCGGACTTCGTGCCCAAGTGGCCTCCAGGGACCCCTGGAGGCCGTTTCGAGCGCGGCGACCGAGCGCTGACCCGGCGCGCTCGCTACGGTGGCCGACCATGCAGGGCCCGCTGACGCCACAGGATCCTCCCGGGCACCACGCCGGGGTGATCTTCACGCCCTCGGCGCTCGCGCGGCGCCTCGTGGCGCCGCTCGCGGAGGGCGGGAATCCCTTGCTCGACCCCGCCTGCGGCGAGGGCGCGCTTCTCCTGGCCGCCCTCGAGGAGCGCGGCGGCGGGCCCGACGCCGGCGGAGGCCTCCACGGCATCGAGCTGCGGGCGGATCTCGCGGACACGGCGCGACGCGCGATGGCAGCCGCCGGCGCGGGGCCGGAGATCCGCACGCGGATCCGCCACGGCGACGCGCTCGACCCGGGGACCCCCTGGCCCGCGGGCGCCGACGTCGTCGCGAATCCCCCATGGCTGTCGTTCTCCGGCCGCCACGCCGGGATCCGGCCCGCGCCTCTGCCCGCTGGCCTCGGCGGTTGGCCCTCCCTGCAGGGGGCCTTTCTCCACCGGGTGGCGCGGCACTGCGGGGAGCACGGCGTTCGCGCGCGGCTCCTGCTGCCCGGGTCGCTCCTGGAGCTGGAGCGCTACGGCCCGGTTCGAGACGCGGCCTTCGCGCATGCCCACCTCGCGGGTCCCATCGAGGAGCTCGGCGAGGGCGCTTTCGCTGGCGTCACGGATTCGTCCGTCCTCGTCAGCCTCGGACCCGGACCGCGCGCGCACGACGCGCCGAACGAGGAGCCGGGTTGGTTGGCGCGCCTGGAGCGCCTGCCCCGCCTCGGCCGCCAGAGCTTCGC
>CAYGST010000052.1:0-15359 GCA_964352415.1 uncultured Planctomycetaceae bacterium
ACCGTCTCTACGGCTACGAGATCTCGCCGATCCTCTGGCGCAAGGTCGCGCCGCGGCTCTCCGCGGGGCGCGTGCAGTCGGTCACGGTGCGCCTGATCGTCGAGCGCGAGCGTGAGCGCCAGCGCTTCGTCAAGAGCACCTATTGGGACCTGTCCGCGGCCTTCAAGGCGTCGCAGGGCCCGGAGTTCGGGACCTTCCTGCAGTCGCTCGACGGCAAGCGCATCGCGCGCGGCAAGGACTTCGACAGCTCCACGGGCGAGCTCAAGTCGGAGGACGGCAAGGACGTCTGCCTGATCGACGGCGCGATGGCGACGCAGCTCGTCGACGACCTGCAGAAGTCCGAATGGAAGGTCGATCGGGTCGAGCGCAAGCCGTACACGGACCGCCCCGCGCCGCCGTTCACGACCTCGACGCTCCAGCAGGAGGCCAACCGCAAGCTGCGCCTGTCGGCGCGCGCGACGATGCAGGCCGCCCAACGCCTGTACGAGAACGGCCTCATCACCTACATGCGGACGGACTCGACGACGCTCTCGAGCGCCGCCATCAACGCCTCGCGGGACGCGATCGAGCGCCTCTACGGCAAGGAGTTCGTCCCGAAGGAGCCGCGCCTCTACCGGACCAAGGTCAAGAACGCCCAGGAGGCGCACGAGGCGATCCGCCCCGCGGAGGGCTTCCAGCGCCCCGAAGACCTGCGCAGCAAGCTCGGCGACCGCGAGCACAAGGTCTACGAGCTGATCTGGAAGCGCACGATGGCGTGCCAGATGGAGGACGCCCGCGGTCACCGCATGAGCCTGAAGATCACGGACGGCCGCGCCGTCTTCCAGGCGTCGGGCAAGACGATCGAGTTTCCCGGCTACCTGCGCGCCTACGTCGAGGGCGCCGACGACCCGGACGCCGAGCTGGCGGACAAGGAGCTGGTGCTGCCGAGCGTCAAGGAGGGCGACAAGGTCTCCCTCGCGAAGCTCGAGCCGAAGGAGCACACGACCCAGCCGCCCGCGCGGTACACCGAGGCGTCGCTCGTCAAGGAGCTCGAGGCCCGCGGTGTCGGTCGCCCGAGCACCTACGCCTCGATCATCGACACGATCCTGCATCGCTCCTATGTGGTGAAGCAGGGCACGGCTCTCGTCCCGACCTTCGTCGCCTTCGCCGTGATCAAGCTGATGGAGCAGCACTTCACCAACCTGATCGACGTCGCCTTCACGGCGCGAATGGAGGACGATCTCGACGAGATCTCGCTCGGGAAGATGGAGGCGTTGCCGTACCTGCGCCGCTTCTACTTCGGCGGCGGAGAGGTGCAAGGTCTGAAGGGCCTGCTCGAGACCGAGATCGATGCCCGCGACGTCTGCACGCTCCCCCTCGGCGAAGACGAGGAAGGGAACATGATCAACGTGCGGGTCGGCCGCTACGGCCCGTACCTCGAGCGCGGAACGGACCGCGCGACGATTCCGGACGGACTGCCCCCGGACGAGCTCACGGTCGCAGCGGCCGTCGAGATCCTGCGCAAGGGCTCGGGTCCGACGGAGCTCGGCACGGACGAGGAGACGGGCAAGGCCGTGTACGCGAAGACGGGCCGCTACGGCGCCTACTTCCAGCTCGGCGAGAACGACGACGAGCCGAAGATGAAGTCGCTCCTGCCCGGCATGGACGTCGAGGAGGTGACCATCGAGGACGCCATGAAGATGCTGCGCTTGCCGCGCGTCGTCGGCGAGGACCCCGATGGCGAGGAGGTGCGCTGCGATTACGGCCGCTACGGCCCGTACGTGAAGCGCGGCACCGACACGCGCAGCCTCGAGAAGCCCGAGGACATCTGGGACGTCACCCTCGAGAAGGCGCTCGCGAAGCTAGCGGAGCCGCCGGCGCGGGGCGGTCGCCGTCGCCAGTCGAAGGTCCTGCGCGAGTTGGGCGTCGATCCGCGCACGGAGCTGCCGGTCAAGCTGCTCGAGGGCCCCTACGGCCCGTACGTCTCCGACGGCACGATCCACGCGTCGATCGCGAAGGACGCCGATCCGGAGAAGATCACGATCGAAGAGGCCAGTGACCTGATCGCAGTGCGCGAGCAGACCGGCAAGAAGAAGCGCAAGAAGGCCGCCAAGAAGAAGGCTTCGAAGAAGAAGACGACCAAGAAGGCGGCCAAGAAGACTTCGACGAAGAAGGCGACGAAGAAGGCGACGAAGAAGGCGACGAAGAAGGCGACGAAGAAGGCGACCAAGAAGAAGTCCTCGTAGCCGCTCGAGCTGCGTGCGGAGTGCTGGGTCACGCGCCGCTCGCCCGGGCCGCGCTGGCCAGCCCAGCGACCAGCGCGCCGGGACTCGCGCGTCGGCATGGGCAAGTGAATCCGAGGCCCTCGGGTTCACGGGCCTTTCACAGGGGCGCCACGGGCGCAGGAGGCCTCCACCTGCGGTTCCTGGGCCCATGGCGCGCACGGACCGCGCGGTGAGACGCACGACACGCCGTGCCTCCTCGACGGGGACCGGGCCGGGCGATATCATGGCCGCCCTTTTGCCGCCCCCGCATTCCCGCACTCAAGGACTCCCCGCGCATGGAAATCACCGAGATCCAGGTCGATGGCTACGAGAAGGTCGTTCGTTGCCGCGATCAAGAGTCCGGGCTCCACGCCCTGATCGCCGTCCACGACACCAGCCTGGGTCCGTCGCTCGGCGGGATGCGCATGTGGCCCTACGCTTCGGAGGACGAAGCGCTCTTCGACGTGCTGCGACTCTCGAAGGGCATGACGTACAAGTCCGCGGTTGCAGAGACCGGACTCGGCGGCGGCAAGTCGGTCATCCTCGGTGATCCGAAGACGGACAAGAGCGAAGCGCTCTTCCGCGCGATGGGCAAGTTCATCGATAGCCTCGACGGGATCTACATCACGGCCGAGGACATGAACATCGGCATCCCGGACCTCGACACCGTTCACAAGGAGACGCGCTGGGTCACCGGACTCTCGCGCTCCGAGGGCAGCTCCGGCAACCCGAGCCCGTTCACGGCCGAGGGCTGCCTGATCGGCCTGCGCGCGGTCGCCGAAGAGCTCGACGGCAACACGAGCCTCGAAGGCAAGAAGGTCGTGATCCAGGGCGTGGGCGCCGTCGGCGGTGCCCTGGCCGTCCTGCTGAAGGAAGAGGGCGCACACGTCACGATCTGCGACATCAACGAGAAGCGCTGCCTCGAGATGAAGGAGCAGTACGGCTTCGAGGTGGTCAGCGACGAGGATCACCTCGACGTGGAGTGCGACATCTACTCGCCGTGCGCGCGGGGTGCGGGCATCAACGACGAGACGATCCCGCGCCTGCGCTGCCGGGCGATCGCCGGCTGCGCCAACAACCAGATGCTCGAGTCGCGTCACGCCAAGGCCGTGCGCGACCGCGGCATCCTCTACGCGCCCGACTACGTCCTGAACGCCGGCGGCATCATCAACGTCTCCGTCGAGCTGCGTGAGGGCGGCTACGACGAGGGGTTCGCCCGCGAGCGGATCGCGCGCATCTACCACAACCTCAAGGAGGTCTTCGAGATCTCCCGCCGTGACAACATCCCGACCGACGCGGCCGCGCTGCGCCTCGCCAACGCCCGTCTCGAGGAGGCTCGGACGGCGAAGGGTTGAGCTGGCGGAGTCGCGGGGCGCTGGGCCTCGAGTGATGGACAGGCGCAAGGCTCACGCGGGAGCCCCCATGGGCTTCTGGCACTCCGCTAGCGCGGTGGTTGGAGGAAGGTCGGGGGTGGACGGCCACGCGCCGAGGGGCTCTGGTGGCCCTCCTGTGGCTCTACGGGCGGCTCCCCAGAGCGAGGAATTGGTGGGCCCCCGCGAAACCTGGACCGCGGGCTCGGTTTCTGGGCAGACTCGCCTCGAACCTCAGCACCTCCTGACTCCATGATCCGCAACGCTGCTGCCTTCCTGCTGGCCCTCACGGCCATCACCCTCCCCGCCTCCGCCGTGCCCGCCGTCCAGCGTGGGGCCCAGGAGGCACCGGCCGAGATCACCGAGCGCGGCGCCCAGGAGCGCGGCGCCGAGGAGCGGAGGCGCGAGCCTCGCCGCACCCAGGAGACGGCCCCCGAGGAGCGCTCCAGGATCGCAGAGGCCCGGGGCCGGCGCGCAGCGGCCCAGAAGGGTGCGCGGCGGCCCGCCCAGACCGAGGGGCGCAGAGCTCCGGCGCTGCCGCACCGCAAGGGCCTCTCCGGGAGCCAGCTCCAGCACGAGCGGATCGAGCGCTTCCGCCAGGCTTTCGAGGCGCGCCAGGTCGAACAGGCCCGCATCCTCGCCGCCCGCCGCAAGGCGCTGATGCAGCGCATCGGTGAGGCGCGCGACAAGCAGGGCGCGCAACCCTCCAAGCGCGGGAAGGCGTCCGGCCGCGGCGGCGCCGCGGCGAAGGGGCGCTCGAAGGCCGGCGCGGGCCGCAAGTCCGCCGGCAAGCAGCGCGGCGCCGCTCGCAAGTCGCCCAAAGGAAAGCGCGGCGGCAAGGGCGGCCGCGGCGGCAAGGGGCGTGGGCGCCGATAACCGAGACCGCCCCGACCCTCAGTCGTTCCCAGGGACGGCCGGGTCGCGGGGGAAGGGAGAGAAGCAGCGCGGCGCGGACCTTCGGGTGCGCGCCGCGCTCCGTTTCGCCGGAGGCTTCGCGCGGGCCCTCAGGGGTCGAGCGGGTTCTCGATCAGATCGCGCTGGCGGAAGGTCATCCGCAGGCTGACCAGGAGGCCGAGCGTCGGCTCGTAGTCGTCCTGCCGGCGCCAGGTGATCTGAGGAGCCACTTCGAGCAGCAACCACTCCCGCGCGAACAGCCGTCGACCTCGGACCCGCGCGAAGATGGACGTCAGCACGTTGTTCGGCTCCGTCGCGTAGGTGGATCCGAGCTCGTAGGAGAGGAGCTTGTTGCGCGGGTGCTGCTCGTAGAGCGTCACGAACGCTCCGTAGTAGAAGCCGACCTCCTCCTCGAACCAGTCGCCAGTCGTTGTGAAGCGCAGGAAGTACTCGTCCGTCAGGTCGCGCTCGAGGTCGACCACGGTGCGTGACTCTCCGCCTTCCTCGAGGAAGTAGCGGTAGCGCTCCGTGGCGCGAAACGTGGCCCATTCGTAGCTCTTCTCGTGCCTCCAGCGAACGCTCCCGAAGGGGTTCGGTGACAGACCGTTGAACTTCAGTCCGCCGGAGAAGGACACGTTGTTCGACTTCGTGGCCTTGGCGAAGTACTTGAGCGCGACCGAGCGCTCATCGTCCTCGGACTCGCCTTGAACGGGATCGACGGCCTGCAGCGTGTCCGGATCGTCGAGTCCGTTCCGGTTGTCGTCGTCCTCTCCGTTGAAGACGATCTGCGCTCGGTTCTCGCTGCGTGGCAGCGCGAGGTGAGCGCGGATCTTGAGCTTCGCGTCCAGGCCTTCGCCATCCTCGATGAACGTCCGTGTCTCGGCCTGGAACCAACTCTCGTTCTCCTCCGACGTCGAGCGATCGTTCGAGAGGTATTCGTCGATCTTCGCGCCGGTGTCTCGGGCCTGTCCGGTGAGCTTGCGATGGACGGAGTCGGCGTCCCAGATCGACCAGTACTCGCTGTCGAGCACGACGGGGCCGACGAGCTCCTCGCTCGGCTTGCCGTGGAAGGGCTCCCTGCCGTGCGACCGCTCGAGCCAGTCCGGCGGCAGCTGCACTGTGGCGATGGGAACCTCAGCGTTCCGACCCGAGCGGCAGCTCGCGAGGGCGAGGCACGCGAGGGGGAAGGTCAGAGCGATGGATCGCATGGAGCTCGGTCCCGTCGGCGCATGGAGGCGAGCTCGCGGGATCCGTGGAAGCGTGCCCTGTGTCCCTGTCGAGGTCTAGCGCGTATCCAACGGGTGTCGCGAGGCGCGCGCTCCCCGGTGGCGACGAGCATCGCTGGCATGGACCTCGTACCCATGAACGACGGCGGGGGGAGGACTCGCGTCCTCCCCCCGCCGTAGCCGAGAGCGATGTCGTGGCTCCCTGGGCGCGACTATTCCTTGCGCAGGAAATCGACCAGATCCGTCTCCAGCTCCGCCAGGCCGTACTCGGGCACGATCAGGCAGTTGTAGACGATGCGGGCGAGGGCGTCGGGGGTGTTCGGGTTGAGCTCGCGCGGGGGCGGGTAGCTCAGGAAGTAGGAGAGGCTGAGGCGCTCGACCTCGCCACCCTGCTCGCGACCGGCGTAGGTCCACGGGACGTCGTCGAACGGCAGGACGCCGGTCAGGATCTCGTAGAGCATGACGCCGATGCCCATGACATCGGCCTTGCTGTCACGCAGGAGCAGCGGGTTGTAGTGCGGCGTCGTCGTGATGACGCCGCGCTCGTCGACGCGCAGGGCGGGATCGATCATCACCACGCTGCCGCTCGGCTTGATCAGGATGTTCTCGGGCTTCAGATCGCCGTGGTAGGCGAGCTGGCCGTTCTTCTGCATGCGCTGGAGCGCACGCACGATGGTCAGGAACCAGTTGAGGCGGATGCCCTCGAGGGCGCGCACCTTCTCGCGCAGCGTCTTTCCGCGCGCGTACTCGAGCGCGACGATCGGCCGTCCCTCGTGGTTGAAGATCTCGCGCACCTTGACGAGGTTCGGATTCTTCGCACCCTGCAGCGTTTCCCCCTCGCTGCGGATGAGGTCGTCGATCTCGTGGACGTCGAGGAAGTCGATGCGCACTCCGTCCTGGCGGAAGAAGATGGCCTCGGCCGGCGTCTCGTCGGGGCTGATGCCCTCCGGACGGCGCTGGTTGGTGATCTCGAGGAAGCGAGTGACGTAGCGGCCTCCACCAGCGACATCTCCGACCTTCAGGGCGACCTTGTTCCCCTCCGTGTCCTCGGCCAGGTAGATGAGGGCGAAACCGCCCCGGGCGAGGAACTCGATTACCTTGTAGGAACCGATTTTTTCGCCTGCTTCGAGCTTGATCATGTCCGGACTGCGCTGGTCGGTGCTGGGGGGAACGGGGACGGGAGCGACGGGCGCTGCGCTCCACCTGTTTCGTTCTCCCGGGCCCATGGGATTGAGCCTTTCCGACGGCTCGCGCTTCGAGTCCGACAATTCGCCCGCCAGCGGGGCGAGAGAGTCGAGATCCACGCCCGACATCTTCGCCGGGCCTCGATCGAGGAAGCGCGGGGGAGGACCTCGAAGTCGTTGGTCAACCGGGCTTGGGTACAACGTCGCAAAGCGTGTCTGACTCGCATCCGGGTCGAACGCGAAAGCGCTTCCGGGTTCGTCGGCCCCGTGCACCTTCCCGGCTTCGCGACTCCCTCCGGCGAATCCCCGGGGAAGCTCGCGGCCCTACGAGGACTCGCGCGAGAGCGTCGAGAGCGGAACTTCGAACAGCGTGGCCCCGGCCTTCAGCCCGAGGATGCGCCCGACGCCCTCTGCGATGGTCCCGCTACCGAGCCAGTCGGGCTCCGACTCGTGCGCCCGGTAGCGCCAGGAGCGGCCGTGCTCGTCGACGAGGCCCAGCTCCTGATGGTGGGCGTTGCGCACGCTGTAGAACCGGCGCTCCCCGCTGTTCTCCTCGAACGCGACCACGATACCGATCACGCGGCCCCGCTCGACGACCTCCCAGGCCCGCTCGGGCGCGGACCAGGCGGCCTCGGCGCCCTGATCGTACCGGAGGGTCCGATGAGTCTTGGTCCGACACGCCGTCGCCGGAGCGAGCAGCAGCAGGAGCAGAAGGGGCTGGAGCGACCTCACGCAGGGACTATCGGATGGATCGCCGCGTCTCCTCGCCGTTCCCCGTAGAATCCCCGCGCCCATGGTCAGAGTTATCGAAGCCGAAGCCCTTCAGAAGTGGCGCACCGCAGGCAAGATCGCCAGCGGATGCCGCGAATGGGCCCGTGAGAACGTCAAGCCCGGCGTCCGCATCGCCGAGATCCTCGAGACCGTCGAGGGGATGATGCGCGAGCAGGGTGCCGCACCCGCCTTCCCCGCCCAGTCGAGCCGCAACCACATCGCGGCCCACTACTGCTCGGCCCCCGGGGACGAGACGGTCTACGAGGAGGGCGACTGCGTGAAGGTGGACTTCGGAGTCCACGTCGACGGCTACGTGGCGGACACGGCGACGACGATCGACCTCTCGTCGGATGGCCGCTGGGGCAAGCTGATCCAGGCCTCGTCGGACGCGCTCAAGGGCGCCATCGCGACGCTCGGCCCCGAGGTCCCCGTTCGCGACGTCGGCGCCGTCGTCGAGCAGACGATCACCCGCGCCGGCTTCGAGCCGATCCGCAACCTGACCGGTCACGGCGTCGATCGCTGGCGGGTTCACTGCGCCCCGCAGATCCCGAACTACCCGGAGCGCGGCAACGCGCGCTTCCACGAGGGCATGGTCATTGCCATCGAGCCCTTCGCGTCGACGGGCCGCGGCTACATCCGCGAGCAGGGGCGCTCCGAGGTCTTCATGCTGGTCAAGCCGCCGAGGTCGGCGAAGGGCCTCGATCGCGACGTTCTGAACGCCATCCGTGAATGGCGGGGGCTGCCCATCGCGCGCCGCTACTTCCTCGACCATGACCAGGAGCAGGTCGAGCTGGCGATCGCGAAGCTGGCCAAGCAGGGCTCGCTGATGCGCTACCCGCCGCTCGTCGAGGACGAGGGCGTGATGACCGCGCAGACGGAGCACTCCATCTACATCGGCCCGGACGGCGTCGAGGTGCTCACGGCCTGAGGGCCCGAGCGCCTGGCCAGTGAGGCGGGCCTTGAAGATCGCGCTCGTCACAACGCCGTTCTCCGCACGCTCGGGGATCGCGGACTACACGCGGCACTTGCTGCCGCACCTGCGCGAGAAGGCTGACGTCGACCTGTTCGTCGAGGCGGGCCGCGAGAACGAGGAGTCCGCCGGCGAAGCGCTGCGCTCGGTCGCCGACCTCCCGCCGCGGGAGTACGACCAGATCCTCTACCAGCTCGGCAACGAGTCGCAGCACGCCTTCATGGCGCGTCTGGTCCGCGCGCTGGGCGGGACGGTGATGCTCCACGACTGGGTGCTGTTCGACATGGCGGTGGCGGCCTATCCCGCGCTGGCCCGCGGCGGCCCGTTCGGCCTGCGCAAGGCCTGGCAGGAGGGCGGCGCGGGTGAGGCGCGGGCCTGGCAGCGACATCGGCGCGGCGGTGGCGCGAGCGGCTGGTACGCAGCGGAGGACGGCGGTCGCTGGAGCGCGGCGAAGGCGGAGTTCGCTTGCGCGGGCGCAGATGCGCTCGAGCTGGACGTGCACGTACCGAGCGGCCGCAGCTGGGAGCTGCTGCAGGGCTCACGCGTCGTCGCGTCCGGCGCGCGGGGCGGAGACTCGACCGCGGAGGTCGAGCTCGATCCGGAGTCGCTGGAGGTTCCGCGCTTACGCGTCCGCGGCGCCGGCCCGGTCGGTGGCGATGCGCGCGAGCTCGGCCTGTTCCTGAGCGCGGCGCGAGCTCGACGCGGGGGAACGTGGACGCCCCTCGGGCTCGAGCGGCTCGCGAGCGTCGGCGAGACGGGTCTCAGTTCCGGGCGCTTCGAGCTCGCGCTGAACCGCTCGATCGTGCGCCACGGCGACGCATTCCTGGTCCACTCCGACGAGGTCGGCGAGCGGATCCTCGTCTCGCGCAACGCGCCGACGCCGATCTTCCGCATTCATCACGGCGTCGAGCGACGCTGGAGCGACGCGCCACGGGGAGAAGCGCGAGCCGACCTCGGCCTCGCGGCGGACGGCTTCCTCGTCGCGACCTTCGGGGCGCTGCAACCCCACAAGCGGCCGGGGATGCTGCTCGACGCCATCGCCCGGCTGCGCGCGCGCAATGTTCCTGCGCAGCTCGTCTGCGTCGGCGAGGAGCGGCCCGCCGAGTACGACCTGCGCTCGGCGCTCGCGGCGCGGGGGCTGAGCGGCGCGGTTCACGTCACGGGCTGGCTGCCGGAGGAGCACGCGTGGCGAGCGCTCCACGCTGCCGACGTCTGCGTGAACCTGCGCGGGCCGTCGACGCTCGGCACCTCGGGCGGCGCGTCGCAGGCGCTGTCCGTCGGTCGTCCCGTCGTGGTCAGCGATCTTCCCGAGGCCGCGCACTTGCCGGGCGAGTGCGTGCTGCGTGTCGCGCACGGCGCCGACGAGGCCGGGTCACTCGCCTCGCAGCTCGAGCAGCTCGCGCGCGACACCGGACGCAGGCGGTGGCTGGAGGCCGAGGCGCGGCGCGTCGTGGACGAGGAGCTGCACTGGAGCCACGTCGCGCAGCGCACGGTGGAGTTGCTCGAGGACTTCCCGCGCGCGCGTTCCGCGCGACGCTCGTTCGCCGTTCGGCTGATGCAGGCCGCAGCGACCCAGCGTGAGGCGGCAGCCGAGCTGCGTCAGCAGCCGGCGGACGCGGGCGACTGACTCACTCCGCGAGCCGTGGCGCTGCGGGCGCTCCTGCGCCCCGGCCCGATCAACGCCGCCCGATCGATCTCGGCCAGGGCCGGCTCGATCTCAGGCCTCGGGGTCGCGCAGGTAGACGACGCAGTGCTCGAGGAGGTCGATCAGGGCAATGATCCCGATGCAGGACGTGTCGTTCGCGATCGGGAGCGCGCTGATGCGACCCTGCAGGAGCAGCGAAGCGGCGCGCCAGAGCGGCTCCTCCGGATCGATCGTGAGCACGTCGGCGCTCATGATCTCGGAGAGCGGCGTCGACTCGTCCTTGCCCTGGCCGCGCGCGCGGCGAATGTCCCGGTCCGAGACGATGCCGACGAGGCGGTGGTCGTCGAGCACCGGGAGGTGGCGCACGTGCAGGTCGACTCCGAGCTTCGAGGCCTCTCCGAGCGTGGAGCTCGGAGCGAGCGTGTGGGGTGGCTGCGTCATCAGCTCGGTGACCGGCTTCTGCAGGTTGGCCGACGAGCGCTCGTGCTTCGAGATGTCGAGATAAGCCTGCATGAGGTCCATCTCGGTGATGATGCCGACCAGCTTGTCGTCCTCGAGCACCGGCAAGCAGCCGATGCCGCGCGACGTCATGTCGGAGGCGATCATCACGGTCGTGTCGTCCGGCCCGCAGGTGACGGGGCGCGCCAGCTTCAGGTCGCGAACGGACTTTGGCGCGCCCTCTGGGCGCTGCGACTCCGGGAGCCAGCCCGTGGCCTCGAGCAGGTCGCGGTCCGACAGCACGCCGACGACCCTGGTGCCGTCGAGCACGGGGACGTGCCGGATGTCATTGTTGTCCATGATCCGCATGACCTCGTCGAGGGGATCCTCGACGGAGGCGGTCATCGGGCTCTTGGTCATGATCGTGGAGACGTCCATGGCTCTCTGTGCTGCGGTTCGGGGCCGGAAACGGGAGGAACGGGCGGAGTGTAGGGGCAGCGGGCGCGTTTGCGGAGAGGTTCGTCGCGTGCTTTGGCGGTTTCCGTCCGGCTCTCGATCGCCGCGTCGCGCCCACCGGCTCGCAACGTGCTCCGTGACCGATTGCGATGCCGTCGCAGTGAGAGCCGTCCGTGATCGAAGCCGCCAGGTCTGGGATCGGCGTCTGGCGCGCGGACCTGTAGCTCTCGGGTTGGTCCGTCAGTCGCGCGGGACGGGTGGCTACAGCAGATCGCGGAGTCGCTGGAGCTCGTTGAGCGCCTGCAGCGGCGTCAGGTCGTCGAGGGCGAGCGCCTTCAGCTCACGCTCGACCGCGCTCGGTGCGGAGGAGAACAGCGACAATTGCTGGCTCGGGGCCGACGTCCCTCCGTCGGGCGTCGCGGCCTTCTGCTCCGCAATCCGCGGAGCGAGGTCTTCAGCGTCCTCCTCCAGGTCTCCGAGGATCGCGCGCGCCCGCTCGAGGAGCGCCTGCGGCACTCCGGCGAGGCGCGCGACATGGATGCCGTAGCTGCGGTCCGTTCCGCCCTCCACGATCTTGTGCAGGAAGACGATCGAGTCCTCCCACTCGCGCACCGCGACGCTCTTGTTGCAGACGCCCTTCAGGCGCTGCGCCAGATCCGTGAGCTGGTGGTAGTGGGTCGCGAACAGCGTGCGCGCGCCGAGGACGTCGTGCAGGTGCTCGACGATCCCCCACGCGAGCGCGAGGCCGTCGAAGGTGCTCGTCCCGCGGCCGACCTCGTCCAGCACGACCAGCGAGCGGTCGGTCGCGTTGTTCAGGATGTTCGCGATCTCGATCATCTCGACCATGAAGGTCGAGGCGCCGCGTCCGATGTCGTCCGCCGCGCCGATGCGCGTGAAGATGCGATCGACGACGCCGATGTGCGCGCTGGCGGCGGGCACGAACGAGCCGATCTGCGCCAGCAGCGTGATGAGCGCGGTCTGGCGGATGTACGTTGACTTACCCGACATGTTCGGGCCTGTGATGACGGTAACGACGTGCCCCTCGTCGTCGAGCAGGCTGTCGTTCGGAACGAAGGCCTCCGCGTCGGGCTGGACCTCGATCACCGGGTGACGTCCGTCCTCGATCTCGAGCCGCGCGCTGTCGTCCACGGTCGGCGCGACGTAGCGATTCGCGGCCGCGACTTCGGCGAGGCCGGCGAGGCAATCGATGTTGGCCAGCGCGCGCGCCGTGTCCTGGATCCGCCGCACCTCGGCGGCGACCTCGGCGCGCAGCTCGTTGAAGATGCCGTACTCCATCTCCTTCGAGCGGTCCTCGGCCTTCAGGACCTTGGTCTCGAACTCCTTGAGCTCGGGCGTGATGTAACGCTCCGCGGTCTTGATCGTCTGCTTGCGGATGTAGTTCTCGGGCGCCTTGTCGGCCTGCGCGCGCGGGATCTCGATGAAGTAGCCGAACACCGAGTTGTAGCCGACCTTGAGGCCGTTGATCCCCGTGCGCTCGGCCTCCTCGGCCTGGAACTTGGCCATCCAGGTCTTGCCGTCGCCAGCGATCTGCACGAGTTCGTCGAGCTCCTCGGAGTAGCCGCGGCGAACGATGCCGCCCTCCTTGAGGGTCGGCGGCGGCTCGTCCGTCAGCGTGCGACGAATGCGGCCGACGACGTCGTCGAGCGGATCGAGCCGGTCGTGTAGCTCGCCGAGGATCCCGGAGTACGCGTTCGCCAGCTTCTCCTGGATCGGCCCGACAGGCTCGAGCGAGGAGGCGAGGAACGCGAGGTCGCGCGCGTTGCCGCGACCGGCCGAGAGTCGGGCGACGAGGCGCTCGACGTCGCGCACCTCCGCGAGCAGCGCGGAGATGTCCTCGCGCAGGAAGGGCGCGCCCTCGAACTCGGCGACACCCTGCTGGCGGTGCAGGACCGGCGCGACGTCGCGCAGCGGCGCGAGCACCCACTCGCGCAGCAGGCGTCCGCCCATCGGCGTCCGCGTGCGGTCGATGGTCGCGAGCAGCGTCCCTTGCGTGCGGCCCTCGCGCTGCGTTGCGACGAGCTCGAGGCACGAGCGCGTGGCGCGATCGAGCACGAGGTAGCCGGCGTTGTCGACGTGCTCGATCGTGAGCACGTGCTCGACGGTCCCGCGCTGCGTCTCGGTCAGGTACTCGATCAGTGCGCCTGCCGCGGGCATGGCCTTCGAGCCGCTCTCGAGCCCGTAGCCCTCGAGCGTCGCGACCTTGAAGTGCTTCTTCAGCGCGCGCTCCGCCGTGTCCGCGTCGAAGCGCCAGAGATCGCGCTCGGTCAAGCGCTGGCCGTACTGCTTCTGCAACTCGGCCGCGAGTTCGGGCTCGTCCTGGACGAGGTCGGGGCACCACAGGATCTCGGCGGGCGCGATGCGGGCGAGATCGTCCAGCACGGCGCGCGCGGTCGTCTCGCTGGCGTAGAAGCGCCCCGTCGAGAGGTCGACCCAGGCGAGGCCCGCGCGCTCACCGCGAACCCACAGCCCCGCGAGGAAGTTGCTCGCGCGCGAGTCGAGCGCGTTCTCCTCGGTCAAGGTCCCCGGAGTGACCACGCGCACGATGCCGCGCTCCACGATGCCCTTGCTCTGCTTCGGGTCCGTGAGCTGCTCGCAGATCGCGACCTTGTAGCCGTTGTTCACCAGCCGCAAGAGGTGTCCCTCCATCGAGCGCACCGGGACGCCAGCCATCGGGATCGCGGCCTCGCCCTTGGAGCGCGCGGTCAGCGTGATGCCGAGCTCCTTCGCGGCGATCTCCGCGTCGTCGTGGAACAGCTCGTAGAAGTCGCCCATCCGGAAGAACAGCACGGCGTCCGGCTGCTCCTTCTTCGCGCGCCAGAACTGCTCCATCATCGGGGAGGGCTCCTTCTTGGCCTTGCCCTTGGAGCGAGTGGGGGTTCCGGCGACGAAGACGGTCTTCTTGGGCATTGTCGAGCGATTGCGGGGGGTGCGGCGCGGCAGTGTACTCCTTCGCTCGGGCGGCTTGCAGCGCCGCGCCCGGCGTGGTGTCCTGAGCGCCCCACACGAACGAACTTGCAACGATCCATGCACCGTCGACGTCTTCACCAGCGCTGCCTCTCCGCCCTCGCGATCACCCTTGCCATCGTCGCTGCCGGCTGCGGCAGCACGAAGAAGGACACCGGGGCCGGCCTCCCTCCCGGCTTCCCGCAGGAGCCCATGACGGCCCAGCCCTCCGAGGACCGCAGCGTGGAGGAGAGCCTCACGCAGTTCGTGCGGGAGTCGCGCGTGGTCGACGGTCGCCGCGTCGTCGAGCTCGAGCTCGAGAATCGCTCGGGCGTTCCGGTTGCCTTCGCCTGGAGCGTGGAGTGGATGGATCGCGGCGGCGAGCGCGTCCTGGACCTCGAGGCGTCCTGGACGCCGCTGCACCTGCGCGCCGGGGAGCGCGCGCCGCTCGAGCTCACGGCGCCCGCGTCGAGCGCCGAGTCGTGGCGGCTCGTCGCCGTCACGTTGAGCAAGGGCAGCTGAGCGTCAGGGACGGGCGTCCGCGGCGAGGCGAAAGGCCTTCTCGAAGCGCGCGCTCAACTGCTCCAGGTCGCCTGATTCGGGAGCGGGACCGAGCGCCTGCACGCGCGCGACGATCTCGTCGTGCAGCTGCGGATCCTCGCGCCGCGCGCGAATCGGGATGGGCAGGCTGCGCAGGTGGCCCACCTTGACCTGGGGGAAGCTGCGCTGCCGCGCGTCCCGGAACCTGGCGCGATGCCAGCGCGCAACGACGCCGCAGTTCAGCCATGCGACCACGAACTCCGGCGCGAGCTCCGGAGCGGCGCGCACGCCGAGCAGGCTGTTGCGGAAGTAGGTGGGCTTCGAGTGGAGGGCGGCGACGGGACGGTCGGCCGTCTGGCGCAGAAGGATCGGGAAGCCCGCGTAGTGCTCCAGCGGCGCGATGCGAAAGCGCCGTTCGGCGCTGCGTTCGAGGTCCAGACGGAGGTGCAGGCTCGGCTCGCCGAGCGCGAACGCACGCAGGTCTGCGCCGCGCCGCAGGCGCGCCGTGTGTGGACCCGCTGACTCGACCACCAGCTCGCGCGCGGCGTTTCCGGTGTGCACGCCGGGGTCGGCGAAGCTCTGGCGGCCGAGGCGGGGCAGGCGCTCCAGGCGCGCCAACCAACCCAGCTCCTCGGTCGGCGAGTCGTCCTCCCGCGCA
>CAYGST010000053.1:0-15320 GCA_964352415.1 uncultured Planctomycetaceae bacterium
CGACGAGGGCGGCAGCGCGTGGCAGGGGCGCGCACGTCGCCTGTTCGCCTGGACGGCGCTCTGGGGCGCGCTCACCTATGCGCCGCTCGGGCTGTTCGACGGAGGCTTCGGCGGCCTGTTCGCCGGGCTCGGTGAGTACGGCCTGCGCTGGCAGAGCAGCGGGCTGCTGCATCCGTACGTCGCCTCGCTCTGCGACGCGTTGTTCGAGCAGGACGGGGGGCTGCTCGACGCGCGGCGGGTGGCGCGCGGCCTGCTCGGGCTGGCGTGGCTCGGCGTGTTCACGTTCGCCTGGCGCCGGCGCTTCGACGCGGTGCGGGCGACGGCTATCCTCCTCGGCGCGTTCCTCCTGCTGACGCCGACGCTGCATCCCTGGTACGTGACGTGGATCGTGCCGTTCGTCGCGCTGCGGCCACGGGCCGCCTGGCTCTGGCTCGTGGCCACGGTGCCGCTGGCCTACGCGCCGCTCGCCGCCTGGAAGCAGGAGGGCGTGTGGGAGCAGCCGCTCTGGATCCGGCTCGCGATCTCCATTCCCCTGTTCGTCCTGCTCCTCCTGCCCACGCGCCCCGAGCGCCGCGCATGAACCTCTCCGACTTCGACTACGAGCTGCCGCCCGAGCTGATCGCGCAGCACCCCGCGGCCCAGCGCGACGCAGCGCGGCTGCTCGTGCACGAAGTCGGCAAGGACCACACGGAGCTGGCGCGGGTCGCCGAGCTCGACAGCTGGCTGCGCCGCGGCGACCTGCTCGTGCTGAACGACACGCGCGTCATGCCGGCGCGACTGCACGCAACGCGCGCGAGCGGAGGTGCGGTCGAGCTGCTGTTCGCGGAGCCGCGGGCGGAGGGGACGTGGTGCGCGATGGTGCGTCCCGCGAAGAAGCCGAAGCCCGGCGAGGTGCTGAGCGCCGCGGGCGGCGCACTGCGCGTGCGCATGCTGGAGCGGCTGGTGGACGACGACGGCGCCCCCGGGGCGCTGTGGGTCGTCGCGCTCGAGTCCGTGGTGGAGGACGGGGCGCCCGTGGAGTCCCTGCTCGAGGCGCACGGGCAGCTCCCGCTGCCGCCGTACATCGAGCGGGGCGAGGACGGTGAGGTCGAGGATCGCGAGCGCTATCAGACCGTCTATGCCCGCGAGCCCGGCGCGGTCGCGGCGCCGACGGCGGGGCTGCACTTCACCGAGGCGTTGCTCGAGCGGCTCGGCGCGCTCGGGATCGAGTCGACCACCGTGACGCTGCACGTCGGGATGGGCACGTTCCTACCCGTCGCCGTCGAGGACCTCGACGAGCACCGCATGCACGCGGAGCGCTACGTCCTTTCGGAGCGTGCGGCGCGAGCGATCATGGGCTGCCGCGACCGGGGCGGGCGCGTGATCGCGGTCGGGACGACGAGCGTGCGGGTGCTCGAGTCGTGCGCGTCCGAGGACGGCGGTCTCACGGCCGGCAGCGGTAGCACGCGCCTGTTCATCCGCCCGGGCTACGCCTTCCGCGCCGTCGACGGCCTGCTGACGAACTTCCACCTGCCGAAGAGCACGCTCTTGATGCTGGTCTCCGCCTTCGCGGGCGCGGAGCGCGTGCGGGGGCTGTACGAGCGCGCCGTGGCCGAGCGGCTGCGCTTCTACAGCTACGGCGACGCGATGCTGCTCCTGCGCTGAAGCGTGGCGGGCGCTACACTCCCGCCCATGCAGCACCGCCTCCTCTCCGTCCTCTTCGCGCTGACCGCCGTCGCCTGCGGCGGCGGAGAGCCCGCCGAGCCGCTCGCGACCGCTGGTGCGCAAGGCGCGGCGCCGAAGGGTCCGCAGATCTTCGAGCTTGCCGGTCGCGTCGTCGATCCGTGGAGCACTCCGGTGGAAGGGGCAACCGTGCGCGTGGTCGCGCAGGGCGAGCCGGAGTCGTCGAACGCGGCAGCGGAGGCGATCTCCGGCGCGGATGGGCGCTTCAAGCTCGAGGTGCCGGACGCGGGGCCGTGGACGCTGTTCGCGCGGCATCCGGTCAAGGGCTTCGAGCGCTTCGTGACGGGCGAGGTGCGGCGGGGTGAGGCGTATCCCGTGCGCGACCTGCGCCTCGGTGGCGAGGGCCGCTTCGCCGGCCAGCTCGTCGACGCCGCGGGCACGCCGATGGACGCCGTGCCGGTCATGGTCTACGAGCGCAGCCTCCTGCTCGACGAGCTCTTTCGCGGGGACGAACGCTTCGTGCTCGATGCGCTGCCACTGTGGGCGCCCAAGCTGGACAGCGGCTTCCTCGTTCCTGGGAAGGGCTTTCGCTACGCCGAGGTGCAGACGCGCCCCGACGGGCGCTTCGACCTGAAGGGGCTCGCCCCCGGCGACTACCTGATGTTCTCACCGGCGCTGGGCGCTGCTGCGTGGCGTGATCCGGAGCGGACCTGGCTCACCACCAGCCGCGAGGACCTCGCGCTGCGCTCGCCGCTCTGTCAGGTCGTGCTCACCGTCGGTGACGACGGCGCGCTGAGCGCGGCGGACTCGTCTCAGGGTCTTCGTCGTCGGGTTGGCGCCGTGGAGGTGTTCCCGACCTTGCCCGCCGCGACGGGCTCCAAGCCGGTGCTCGCGGCGCAGTACTACGCGCAGGACGAGGCGAACGTCTTCAACTTGGCTCCCGGCGACTACGTCGCGCGCGCGACGACCCTCCCGCCCCACGGGCAGTGGGGAGCGACGCTGCACACCGAGCGGCGCTTCACCATCCCCGAAGGGACGGCGAGCCTGCAGGTCCCGCTCGAGTTCCCGCGGCCCGACCGTCCGACGGGTCGACTGCGCGTGAGCGTGACCGTCCCGGAGGGCTGGGAGGATCCGGAACGCTTTCACCTGACCAGTCCGCTGACGGCGATGGAGTACGAGGTCTCGGACTACACGCCGTTCACCGAGCTGCGCTATGGCGAGTGGCTCGAAGTGCCGGAAGGCGAGTACCTCCTTGCGCTCCTGCCCTTCGAGGACTTCAAGGGGCGCAGTGAGGTCGAACAGCTCGCTCCCTGCTATCGGCGCGTCACGGTGCGCGCCGGCGTGGACACCGAGAGCGAGCTGCGCGCGACCTTCGGCGGACGTCTGAAGCTGCAGCTCGACGCGGACCGCTTCGTGCTCGGGAAGGACCTCGCGCTGCCGCAGGACCTCGGGGATGGGGATCGCGGTGTGTTGAAGGGGCTCTTCGAGCGGACCGTCGGCGCGGTGGTCTGCGCCGAGCGCGATGGCGACGGCCCGGCGCTCAAGCTCCGTCTGCGCGACCTGGGCGGTGTCGGAATCGGTGAGCGTCAGCACGTGTTGCCGGGCGAGACGATCACGCACTTCGGGCGGCTCGAGCCGGGCGCTTGGACGCTCTGGGTCTACTCCGAGGCCTTCGACCTCGACGGTGCAGCGGTGATGGTGACCGAGCGGGCGACGGACCTCGTCGAGTTCCGCCTGCGCGTGGAGTAGCGGTTAGCTGCTCTCGCCGACGAGCACTTCGCGCAAGAGCCGCGCGGCCTGCGCAGGGTCCTCTGCGCCGAGTAGTGCGGAGGAGACGGCGGCGCGCCCGACCTCGGCGAGCGCGTGCGCGTTCGTGAGGTCGATCCCGCCGATGGGGAACAGCGGGAGGCCCGCGCCGGCGCTCGCGATCCAGGCGGTGTCCGGGCCGAGCCCTCGAGCGTAGCCCTTCGTCTCCGTCGCGAACACGGGGCCGAAGCCGACGTAGTCGACATGCGCTTCGTCCGCGGCCACGACCTGGCCGACGTCGTGCGTGGACAGTCCGAGCAGCAGCTCGTCGCCGACGAGCGCGCGGGCGGCGCGCGGGTCCAGGTCGCCGCGGCCGAGGTGCACGCCCGCGCAGCCCTCGGCGCGCAGCGCGAGCGCGATGTCGACGCGATCGTCGACCAGGACGAGCGGCGGGCGCTCGAGCTCGGCGCACAGCGCGAGCGCGCGGCGCGTCCAGTCGAGCGTCGCGCGGGCCTCCGCGGGCGGCCCCGGCGTCCCTGGCAGGCGCAGCGCGCCCGCGCGGGGCTTGCAGCGCACCTGGACCGCATCGACCTCGGGCAGCAGCGCGCGCAGAACGTCTTCAGGCTCGCGAGCTCCGCAGAGCTCGGGCGTGAACAGCAGCATCACGCGGGCTTCCCGCAGGCGTGCGCGGGAGTCGTCGGGGAGCGCCTCAGCCACGGGCGCCTAGCAGCAACTGGAGCCGGTGCCCGGCGCGACGTCCTGGCGGACGACGCCGAGCTTGGTCTCGGCAGGGGAGCGCAGCTCGGCGTGGCCGCAGCCGAAGGGCTGCGCCTTCTCCGCCGGCACCTCGATCAGGGGCCGGATCGCTTCGACCTGGCCCGCGTAGGGCTCGGAAGCGAGCAGCTCGAGCGTGCGGCGCGAGACGGCGGTGCGCTGGCCGCGCCGCAGCGTGTTGCCGAAGTCGTCGACGACCGCCTTCCAGGGGCCGCCGTAGACGACAGCGTCGTTGTGCTCGAGGCTCGGACCCGCCGGGGCCTTCCAGGCGACGACCGTCATCGAGCGGAACTCGATGCCGCGCACGACGGCCCATGGCTCGCCCTGGTACTCGACCATCTCGACGCCGTGCAGTCCGGCGTCGGCGAAGGCTTGCAGGAAGCGATCCTCGCGGATGGCGCCCGAGATGCAGCCCGACCACAGCTCGGGGTCGGCCTGCATGTCGGCGGGGACGTCCTCGTCGCAGACGATGTCGGAGATCGCGCAGCGGCCGCCGGCGCGCAGCACGCGGGTGATCTCGCGAAACATGCGCGGCTTGTCCTCGCCGGCAACGAGGTTGAGGACGCAGTTGGACAGCACGAGGTCGACCGAGGCATCGGCGACGAGCGGCTCCTCGCGACGCAGGCGCGCCTCCTCGACGCGCAGGGCGTCGAGGGTCGCGACGTCCTGGATCGGGTGCGCGGCGAGCCAGGCCGCGAGCTTGTCGCGGTCGAGCGCGAGGTCCTGGATCAGGCCGTGCCGGAACTCGACGTTCTTCCAGCCGATGCGCTCGCCGACCTCGTCGACGTAGGAGCGCGAGAGCGCGAGCATCTCCGCCGTCGCGTCGACGCCGATCACGCGGCCCGCGGCGCCCGCGAGCTGGCTCGCCATGAAGCAGATCTTCCCGGCGCCGGCGCCGAGGTCGAGCACGACGTCGCCGGGGCGCACGTGACGGCTCGGATCGCCGCAGCCGTAGTCGCGGTCGATGATCTCCTGGGGCAGGACCTCGAGCAGGCTGGCGTCGTAGTCGACGGGGCAGCAGAGCTCGGGGACCTGGGCGGCGGCGCCCTGGGCGTAGCGCGCCTGGACTTCGCCGAGGACGTCGGCGGCGGGAGTGGAGGGAGAGGGGCTCATGGGGTCGTGGTTCGAACTCGTGGACGGAACGTGTGGACCTGGAGGAGGGGCCGGCGAGAGGCCGGCCGGGGCGAGGAGCGGACCTTCGGCCGTCGGGGTGCAGGGCGCGTGGAAAGCCCGTGAACTCGGGCAATTCCGGGATTCGCAGGCCTCGGAGGATCCCCGCGACCCCATTGGTGGCGCGAGGAACTCCGGTGGACGTCATTTGTACGCTGGGGGTGCCCCGCGAGGGTAGCCAGGTCTAGAGATCGGGGTACGCTTCTCCAGGAGACGGTTCTCCCCGTTCAGGGCCCCGGCAGAGGGCCCTGCGTCTATAGGGACGCACCGTCGATTCCACCCCCCGTATTCACAGCCAGGAGCTCCCCAGCATGTCGATCCCCCTTCGCACGCCTCTCGCCACCGGTCTGACCCTGCTGGGCCTGGCGGGCGCCGCAAGCGCCCAGCAGTTCACGTACACCCCCGGGCTGATCCCCGGTACGCCCCGCTGGACCGAGGGCGTCGAGGCCGCTGACGTCGACAACGACGGTGACCTGGACCTCTTCTTCGCCGAGGGCGATGGCTTCACGAGCGCAGGTCCCAAGCGCCAGAACGTTCTCCAGATCAACCAGTTCGTCGGGAGCGCCAGCCTCTCGTTCAGCAACGAGAGCGTCGCGCGCCTCGGCGTCCGGGTCTCGAACGCGAAGGGCGTCGCCACGGGCGACATCGACGGCGACGGCTGGATCGACGCGATCTTCGCCAACGGCTTCAACACCGACCCGCCGTTCCTCTACCACAACCGCGCTGCCGGCCAGCCGGGCTTCTACGACGAGGAGGCCGCCGCGCGCGGGCTCACCGAGGTCCTCAACTCCGCGAGTGCCGGCTTCGGCGACCTGGACGACGACGGTGACCTCGACCTGATCGTCAACGACTCCGGCAGCAGCTTCCTCGGCGGCTCCGGCGACCAGGCCGTGCTGTACATCAACGACGGCACGGGCAACTTCACCGAGAAGACCGGCCCCGGCTGGAACCCGCCCGCCAAGAGGGCGCAGATGGACGTCCAGTTCAGCGACGTCGACGGCGACTGGGACCTGGACTTCATCGGCTACTGCCGCGGCAGCAACTCGGGTGGGAACCACTACCTGATGCTGAACGACGGCAACGCGAACTTCACCAACGCATCCTCCCTCCTCGTCGACGGTTCGACGAGCTGCTACGAGGCCGAGATCGGTGACCTCGACGGCGACACCGACCCCGACGTGTTCATGGTCTCGCTCTCGGGCTTCAACGAGGGCGCGGTGCGCAACAACTGGGTCGAGAGCGGCGAGACGAACCTGACGTTCAGCGTCGCCGCCACGACCGGCGTCTCCCAGGACGACAACGAGATCTCGCTCTGCGACTACGACAACGACGGCGACTACGACGCGTTCGTCGGTTCCCTCGGCACGCGTGAGCGCCTGTGGCGCAACGACGGCAACTTCAACTTCGCCGCCGCCGCGACGTCGATCACCCAGGTGACCGACTCGACGCTCGACTGCACGCACGCCGACCTGGACAACGACGGCGACTACGAGTTCATCACCGCGCAAGGTGAGTCGAACCCCGGCCAGTACGTCAACAAGGTCTACATCAACTCCGGCCCCGCCGACAGCCTCGCTCCGATGGTGCTCGGCGAGCGCATTCCGGACCCGATCGCGGGCAACCTCACCGGCCCCTGGATCGCGCAGGCGAAGATCCAGGACCAGGTCATGGACGACGGCAAGAACTGGGTCGTCGCCGCGGCGCACTTCGCCGTGGTCCAGAGCCCGGTGAACCCGGCCGTCAGCATCATGGGCGGCGGCTTCAGCCCGGCCAACCTGAACGTCAGCGTCGGCGACACGGTCGTGTTCACCAACGCCTCGGGCGGCACCCAGACGGTCACCAGCACCACGGCGCCGTACGAGTACGACAGCGGCCCGATGGTGAACGGCACGCTGTTCACCAACACCTTCGTGCGCCCTGGCGTCTACGCGTTCACGAGCACGAACGGTGGCTTCAATGGCACGGTGACGGTGAGCGGCGCGGCGAACGCCGTTGACGCGACCTACTCGGGCGGCGGTCAGTACCGCTTCGCGATGACCGGTGACGCGAGCCCGGCGGGTTCGGCGCTCGCCTACGAGCTCGAGTTCACGGACTGGGCCGGCAACGTGCGCGTCACCACGGCGCGTCTGATCGTTCGCGAGGACGCGGTCGGCACGCCGTTCTGCTTCGGCGACGGCAGCGGCACGGCTTGCCCCTGCGCCGCGGTCGGCGCGGCCGGCAACGGCTGCCCGAACAGCGGCAGCGCCGCGGGCGCGAACCTCACGGCGACCGGCAGTGACGCCGTCGTCAACGCCAGCCTCACGCTGATCGCGACCCAGTGCCCCTCGACCGTCCCGGGTCTGTTCTTCCAGGGCCAGACGGCGATCGCCGGTGGCCAGCTGTTCGGTGACGGCCTGCGCTGCGCGGGCGGCCAGGTCATCCGCCTCGAGGTGGCCTTCACCGACGGCGGCGGCAACGCCTCCAGCACGGTCGACGTCGCCTCGGTCGGCGGCGTCCTCGCCGGCCAGACGCGCCGCTACCAGTTCTGGTACCGCGACCCGGCCGGCGCCTGTGGTGGTGGGTTCAACACCTCCAACGGCGTCGAGATCGCCTGGAACTAGGCTCCGAGCCTTTCACGACAGCGGAAGGGCCGGCGACGCGAGTCGCCGGCCCTTCTTCGTGTTCCTGCCCCGGCGGGCGCTCGTTCAGTTCGTCGGCAGCTGCTGGAACGCGCCGATCAGGTCGAGGCCGAAGTAGAACATCATCTCGTCGTCGTCGACGCTGACGTTGTAGCCGTAGCCCGCCTGCAGCATGTCGTTGAAGAGCGTGAGCTGCAGGCCGACCGCGATGTCGACGCCGGACTCGAAGGAGGGCGTGGAGGCGCTGATGCCGAGCGCGGGGTCGAAGCCGTCCCAGAAGCCGACCCAGAACTCACTCGGCGTCGTCGGCCGGTAGTGCACGTTGTAGCCCACGGCTGGCGCCGCCCGGTAGGACGACGACCCGTCGCCCAGCCGGTCGTAGAAGATCAGCTGCGACTTGAACGTCGTGTACACGCCGAACTTGCGCACGCCGACCCAGGCCGAGCCGTGGTGCTCCTTGCGCGCGTCCGCGTCGTCCGGGTCGACGATGACCTTGTACTCGACGGCGAGCCGGTCGCCGGAGTCGGCGGGGGAGTTGGCGAGGTCGACGAAGCCGTCGCCGGCCTCGTCGAGGGAGAACGAGCGGCGCGTGATCGTGCCGACCTGCAGGTCGCCCCAGGACTTCGAGGCCTTGGCGACCTCGCGCACTTCGTACAGCGAGCGCGCGAGCGCGCCGAGCTCGGCTGCGCCGGGTCCTCCCGCGAGCGCGGCCTCGAATTCGTCGGCGCCGGCCTCGACGGCCTGCTCGAGCGCCGCGAAGATCGCGACCGAGTCCGGAGCGAGCCCGGTGGCGGTGCCGACGTCGTCGGCCAGGTCCTTCACGGCCTGCTTCAGGGTCCCGTACTCGGCCTTCCACGGCGCCGGACTCAGCTGCGCGACGATCGACGTCAGCGAGCGCAGGAAGCGCAGCGGGTCGTCCTCGTCGCCGAGCGCGTCCACGGCGTCGACCAGGGACTGCGTGCGGTCCTCCAGCGGCTTCGCGGCCGCCTTCACGGCCGCGACCTTGGTCTGCAGGGCAGCCGCCGAGCCGTCCTTCGCCGCCAGGCGCGCCGTGTCGGAGAGCGAGCTCAGCAAGCTATCGGCAACGGCCTGGGCCGCCGACTCGAGGCCCTTCGCCAATGCGTCGAACAGCGCCTTCTTCGAGCCCTCGTCGCTCGTCGCGTCCTTCACGTTGTTGAACGCGGTGGCGACGTCGCGGCTCAGGGCGTAGCCCTGCTGGACCTTTTCCTGTTCGTCAGCGTTCGGGAGCCCGATGCGCGGGGACTTCTTCCCGCGGGTCACGCCCTCGACGATCGTGTAGGGCGTGATCGACACGGGAAGCGGCTGCTTTCCCCGCATCAGGTGCGCCTCCATCTCCACCTGGACCTTGGGCGCCTTTTTGAGGATGGCGGCCTCGAGCTCGAGCACCTCGGTGTTCAGGCTCCTCTGAGTCTGCTCGAGGAGCGTCACGACGGCCTCGGCGTCGTAGCGAGGCACGTTGCCCATCGGGGCCACGGCCATCGTCCCGTAGACATCGACCTGGCTCTGCTTGACCACGGAGTACGCAGCGAACTGGCCGTCGGTCAGAACCAGCGGGTCCGTGAACTCCGAGAACCCGCTATCCGGGAACTCGACCGACTCGACATAGATCCAGGCGAGCGAAGCCAGCTCGTCGATGATCGCCTGGCGGCGCTGGAGCATTTCCCTGTACGAGGGCGACTCCAGCAGCCGCGTGCCTTCTCGATGCTCCAGCGCAAAGCGCTGGACGCTCTCCGCGTAGCTCGCCAGCTCGTCGACCAGCGGGCCGAGGTCCTCGAAGCGTTGGAGGCGAGCTTCTGCCTCGTCGATCCGTGTATCGAGCGCTTGTAGCTCCGAGCGGGACAGCGAGGCGTCGACGCCCTGCGCGGCGCCCAAGAGTTCGCGCAGGCGCTGGGGGTCGGGCCGGAGCGTGACGCCGGAGTCGTAGTCGACGAGTCCGCCGCCCGGCGCGCGCGTCACGCCCGACCCCTGACGGGTCTCGTAGACGTGGAAGCCCGTCGACAGACCGCCGCGGACGCCGTCCGGGGTCTGTGCGCACGAGGCGCCGGCGAGGGCGAGGCTGACGAGGAGGGCGTGTCGTGTGACTTTCATGGCTCAGCTCCGCTGGTTGAGGGCGGCGTCGGCGTACTTCGCGTCCACGTGGTCGGCCCACAGCTGGCGGAAGTGCAGGTCGCCGGTCACGCGACCTCCGCCCACGCTGAAGAACGACATCACGCGTGCCTCGGGCCGCGCCAACAGCCGACGCAGCTTCGTCGCCCTCGATCCGACGAGGTGCTGCAGGAACTCGGGGTCCGTGACCCACACGACACCAGCCTTCGCTGGGCGGCGCTCTTTCGCCAGGTCGAACGCGTTCGACGCCGAGTCCGACAGGCCGTGGACCACGGCGACGGCCGAGTACTTGGTGTCGTCGAGAAACAGCTCGAGCTGCGGCGTGAGTCGCGCACCCGCCTCGGCGGGGTCTTCGCCGGTCGAGGACGCGGTGGGCAGAACGAGGGCGTGGCTGGAGCCGGGTGCGGGCATGGGGACTGCTTCCTGGGTTCGAGAGTGGCGTCCACCTGGCGGCTTGCCGTGGATCGCTCTCTCCCGAAGGAGATGTCCGGGCTCGAAACAGACCGACTCTTCGGGAAAAACTGTCCAGCGGACTCTCCCCAACCTGTGGAGCTTCGCGCGAGGACTCGCGTATCGTCTGCGCCATGAAGCTCGCCATCCTCGGAGCCGGTATCCAGGCCCACGCCATCCTCGACGACTTCCTGCGCTTCAGCGGCGCCGAGGAGGTCGGTGTCGCCGACGTCGATCCCGGGCAGCTCGATGCGCTGCTCTCCTGGGCGGGGGAGGAGCGCGTGAACGGCGTGCAGCTCGACGTCACGGACGGGGCTGCGGTCGCGCGCTGGCTCGAGCCGTACGACGCGGTCATCAGTGCCGTGCCCTACCGCTTCAACCTCGAACTGGCCAAGGCGGCGATCGCGAGCCGAACGCACTTCACCGATCTCGGCGGCAACAACACCGTCGTCGACGCGACACTCGCGCTCGACGCGGAGGCCAAGGCTGCGGGCGTGCGCCTCGTTCCCGACCTCGGCCTCGCGCCCGGGATGGTAGCGCTGCTCGGGGCGGACCTCGTGCGCGAGCTCTCGGGCGAGCGCGAGCTGCACATGCGCGTCGGCGGGCTGCCCGAGGATCCGAAGTGGCCGCTCAACTACCGACTGTTCTTCTCCGTCGGTGGCCTCATCAACGAGTACATCGAACCGTGTCGCGTGATCCGCGGCGGTGAGGCGCTCGACGTCCCCGGCCTGACCGAGCTCGAGTCGCTGACCTTCCCCGCGCCGTACGGTGAGCTCGAGGCCTTCCAGACCTCGGGCGGGACGTCGACGCTGATCGAGACCCTGAGCGGCGAGGTCCAGGAGCTGACCTACAAGACGCTTCGCTACCCCGGCCACAACGCCGAGATGCGCGTCTTCAACGACCTCGGCTTCTTCTCCGCGGAGCCGATCGAAGTCGGCGGACAAGCGGTCTCACCGCGCGCCGTGACCGAGCGGCTGTTCGAGCTCGGACTCGGCGAGAAGGTCGCGGACGTGGTGCTCGTGCGCATCACCGCGACCGGCGAGAAGGACGGCCGACGCGTGCGCCTCGTCGAGCAGATGATCGAGCACCCCGACAAGAGCCGCGGGCTCTCCGCGATGGCGCGCGCGACCGGCTACCCGGCGGCGATCATCACGGGCATGCTCGGTCGCGGCGAGGTCGCGGGCGCCGGCGCGCAGCCGCAGGAGCTGTGCGTCCCCGTCGATCGCTTCCGCGCGCAGCTGGCCGAGCGCGGGATCCGGATCGAGCGAACCGAGACGGCGCTGTAGCGCCCGCGAACTTCGGATCCAGGGCACGGGCGCCCGACCCGGCGCGGGGACGGCGAGACGCTACAGCCTGAGCTTCGCGAGCTCGGCCGCGGTCCAGCGCTGGCGTAGCCGCGCGAGCGAGGCCGCGGTGATCTTGCCGGTCAGTTCCAGCGCCTCGATCTCGATCGTGTAGTCGCTCTGCAGCCAGATGTGGGGGTGCCCGGTGAGTCGTGAGCCGGCGGGAACCGAGAGCTGCTCTTCACCGTCGCGAAGCAGCGCGAAGTTGCCCGTGCCATCGAAGACGAGAGAGTTCTCGTAGGTGGTGTCGAAGCGCGTGTTGTTCTTCTTCGGATCCCTGAACAAGTACTCCCGCGCGTCCTCGTCCTTGGCGCAGAGCTGGAGCGAGTTGACCGTCGCGAGTTCGCTCAGCTTCCCCGGGACCTTGCAGAGGGCGAAGCGGTAGTGGAGCACCTTCTCGTCGGTGACCCCGGTGCCCTGGTGCGCAATCTCCTGCCACGACATGGTCTGCGGCCCCTCGAAGCCGAGGACGTGGGTTCGCGAGATCTCTCCCTCGCCCTGCAGCTTCCCGTTGCGGACGAGGAGGCGCTTGGGCGTCGTGACGCGCGGCTCGGAGTCCTCGAACGAGCGGGTCTCGTCGTCGAGGGGCCAGTCCTCGAGCTGGGCGGGGTCGGAGAAGTCGTAGCGCAGGAACAAGGTGCCGTCCCGCCGCTCCTCGACGTGACCGGCCAGGAGCTCGTTCAGCTCCAGCTCGGCGAAGCGTGCGGCCAGGGCGAGGCTCGCCGCACCGATGAGCTTCGGCCGGAGCGTCGTGACGACGGGGACCCGCTCGCGCAGGGCCCAGAGCGCGGAGACGTGCTCGAGCGTGCTGTCCGCGCTGATGAGATCGAGGTGGTCGCTCCCCGCCTTCTCGCTCTCCGTCAGGAACGCGAGTTCGCGGGCCCGGAAGGCGGCCTCGATCGTGTCGGCGCGGGCGGGGTAGTCCGCCTCCGCGTCCGCAGCGAGCGCCACGCGCTCGGGCTCGTCGCCCTTGAGGGACCGACTCGCGCTCGCGTCGGCCGCGACGACCAGCGGATAGGCGGCAGCCCAGCTCGCGTCGAAGTCGGAGCGGCGCTCCTGCATACGCTTCGCGAGGGAGACGGCGTCGAGCGCGTTCAGGGGCAGCGACTCCAGGTCGCGGTTGCTCGAGCGGAACACGACGACACCGGCGTCGATCTCGGCCACCTCGGCCAGGAGCCGCTTGCCATCGTGGTCGATGACGAGCTTCTTGCCGTCGTCGATGAGGAACTGGAGGTAGCGCAATCGCTCCGCGATCCAGGCCTCGGTGCGGACGAGCTCGCGCTGCAACCGCTCGTCCTCGGGCGCGGCCTCGAGCGCCTCGACGAGCAGCGCGCGGGCGGCGCCGGCGTCGCCGCCGCGCAGGCTCGCGAGGGCCAGCGCCAGCCTCGCGTCGGGAGCGTCGAAGTACGCCAGCAGGCTGCGCGAGTCGCTGGTGGAATCCGCGATCGCGGGCTGGAGGCCGCCGGCGTTCGAGCTGCTGCGCTCCGCCAGGAAGGCTGCCAGGGCCTCGCCGTCGAGCTCCTCCTTTGGCGCGAGTCGCGCGTGGCGCTGCCAGACGTAGGTCCAGAACTCCCGCTCGACCTCGACCCAGTCGACCCCCTTGAACACCTTGTCGAACGGCAGGATCTGCAGCTGCATCTTCATGGCGGCGCTCGCGAAGCGCTGCATGCGAGCGCGCAGGTCCGCGTCGGCCTCGAAGCTGAGGTAGTGAAACAGGGCGCCGGCGTGCGCGGTGTAGGCCTGGTAGACCTCGTCACCGGACGTCGAGGCTTTGACCTTCGCGCCCTCCGCGAGAGCAGCGTGCGTGCTGTAGACGCCCCTGAAGTCGGTCTGGTCGAGGAGGGCCTTCAGCGGCTGGAGCAAGGTGCGGCGGCGCGTCCGGTCCGTGATCGTTTCGCACAGGCGGTGGAGGCTCCACTCCGACTCGCGGCCGATACCGCGAGTGGTCGACTCGAGATCGTTGTAGCCCGCGAGCTCGTGGGCGAGCGCCAGCTCGAGCCAGTAAGGATCGGGCTGCGCCTCGCTGCGCGCACTGTAGGCGTGAACGATCTGATCCGCCCGGGTCTCGCGCTCGTACTGTCGCCTGGCGCCGGAGGGGTCGGTCGGCTGCGAGAACGGCGTCATGCAGGTGACGAACATGCGCTCGCTGGGTTTGTACACGAACGTGTAGCCGCCAGGGTCACCGCCCTTGATCATGCTGAAGTAGTTCTTGAAGTCTCCGCGCGTGGCGAGCACGACGATCGTCATGCGCGGAGACGTCGGGCGCAGCTGCAGGCCGTAGGCCTTCGCCAGGCCGTCACGGAAGGCCAGGTTCATCACCTGCGAGTCCGCGCTCTTCAGCTTGGCCACCTTCGCGACGTGGTCGGGATCGGCCTTGCTGGGCGGCTGCACGAGCACGACGAAGTCCTCGTACTCCCAGACCCACTCGAGCTCGATCTGCTTGAAGTAGGGGTGGCGCCCGACCCGGCGCTCGAGGTTTGCGCGGAACTCCTGCTCGGTCGAGGGTTCGTCGGTCTGAACGGCGAGCAGCGGGCGCGCCAGCGGAGAACCGAACAGCAGGAGCGCGAGGACGAGCAGCGAGCGAAGCGTCATGGCGGCAGGTGGAGGTGAGGACGAGCGAGCCGTGAGCGTACCAGGCGACAGATGGCCGCTGGGAAGCTCGCTCGTCCGTATGCGTGAACCGGACCTGGCCTGGTACGCTGACCGCTTCGGCCGCCTGGGACGAGACGTCGGCGCCGCACCTCTGCGATGCACAGTGAAGTACAGAACCCGCCCGAGCCGATGACAGCGCGCGCGCCCGGAGCGCGGCGCCGCCTGGTGGCCTGGCTGCTCGTTCTGCTCCCGTTCGGGCTGTTCTTCTCCGCCGGCTGGCGTGGCCTCGACTTCGGTGAGCACTGGGATCAACAGCACCGCGTCGCCGATCTGGCGCACTCGTTCAAGGAGCAGACGTTCCTGCCGGAGGACTACTTCTATCCCTCGGTGACCTTCTACGCGACGCTGCTCGTGGCCGCGCCCAAGGCGGCCGAGTTCGCCGACGCGGACCGCGAGACGGACGAGTTCCGCGGCGAGTTCCTGCGGATGCTGCACACGAACGAGTTCCAGGTGCGCCTGCGCTCGGTCTTCCTGCTGCTCACCTCGCTCTCGATCGTCTGGGTCTTCGCGACGATGCTGACCTGGCGCAAGCGCTTCTCCGAGGCCCTCGTCGCGGCGTTCCTGCTGGCGGGCTCGTTCGAGGTCGGCTACCACGCGCGCTGGGTCGCGCCCGACGCGCTGCTGATGCAGTTCGGCGCGCTCTGCCTGCTCGCCTGCGTCGGCGCGCTGCGCGTCGAACGGGGACGCGGCTGGCTGCGCGCGGCGGCGATCGCCGCCGGCCTGGCCGCGGGCACGAAGTACACGGGCGGGGTCTACCTGCTTCCGGTGCTGATCGTCG
>CAYGST010000054.1:0-15310 GCA_964352415.1 uncultured Planctomycetaceae bacterium
CCGCAGACCGACGCGAGCCGCGCCTCCGCGAGCCACACGACCTCGTATCCGCGCGAGCCCTTCTCTTCGCCCTTCGGCACCGGCAGCGCGACGCGCGCGCGCACGTAGGTGACCTTCGGGTGGACGGCCAGCGCAACGTTCGACGGCAGCGTCCACGGCGTCGTGGTCCAGGCCAAAAGGCTCTCGCGCTCCTCGCCCGCCTGCTTGCACAGCGGGAAGCGCACGGTCACGCTCGGATCGAGCAGGTCCTGGTAGACGCCGGGCTGGCCGATCTCGTGGCTCGAGAGGCCCGTGCCGCAGCGGCCGCAGTACGGGACGACGCGCTGGCCGCGGTACACGTAGCCGTGCTCGTGGAAGCGCGACAATACGTGCCAGACCGACTCGACGAACGGCTCGGCGTAGGTGACGTACGGGTCCTCGTAGTCGAGCCAGAAGCCGATGCGCTCGGAGAGCTCCTCCCACTCCTTGCGGTAGGTCCAGACGCTCTCCTTGCACTTCGCGTTGAACGCCGCGACGCCGTAGACCTCGATCTCGGGCTTGCCGCTGATCCCCAGCTGCTTCTCGACCTCGAGCTCGACGGGCAGCCCGTGCGTGTCCCAGCCGGCCTTGCGATCGACGCGCTTGCCGAGCATCGACTGGTAGCGGCAGACCGAGTCCTTGATCGTGCGCGCGATGACGTGGTGGATGCCGGGGCGACCGTTGGCCGTCGGCGGACCCTCCCAGAACACGAACGCCGGCGCGTCCTTCCGCGCGGCCTCGAGCTCGGCCAGGACACCGCGGGCACGCCAGCCCTCGAGGACCTCACGCTCGGCGGCATCGGGGTTCCTGGAGGCGTCCTCGGAGAGGGCCGCGAAGCGCGCGTTCGTCACGTCGGAGGTGCTCATCGTGCCCGTGGTTCTACCACTCCGCGCGCGGCTTGTCCCGCCTGGCAGGCGCGCTGGCGCGCGCCGCGCTCAGTCCACGCCGAGCGCGGCGCGCAGGAAGGTCAGCTCGTCGGCGGCCTCCTCGATGCGCATCTGGGTGGACTTCCCGGCGCCGTGACCGGCGCGCGTCTCGATGCGGATCAGGACCGGCTCGGGGCCGCCCTGGGCCGCCTGCAGGCGGGCGGCGAACTTGAAGCTGTGGCCGGGCACCACGCGGTCGTCGTGGTCGCCGGTCATCACCATCGTCGCGGGGTAGGCCGCGCCGTCCCGGAGGTTGTGGAGCGGCGAGTAGGCGAAGAGCGCGGCGAACTCCTCGGGGTCCTCGGAGGTGCCGTAGTCGCCCGCCCAGGCCCAGCCGATCGTGAAGTTCTGGTAGCGCAGCATGTCCATCACCCCCACCGCCGGCAGGCAGGCGCCGAAGAGCTCGGGGCGCTGGGTCATGCAGGCGCCGACCAGCAGGCCACCGTTCGAGCCGCCGGCGATCGCGAGCCTGTCGGGACGCGTGGTGCCGCTCTCGACGAGCCACTCGGCGCAGGCGATGAAGTCGTCGAAGACGTTCTGCTTGCGCAGCTTGGTGCCGGCCTCGTGCCAGTCCTTGCCGTACTCGCCGCCGCCGCGCAGGTTCGCCATCACGTAGACGCCGCCCTGCTCGAGCCAGACGAGGTTCTGCACGCCGAAGCTCGGCGTCAGCGAGATGTCGAAGCCGCCGTAGCCGTACAGCAGCGTCGGGTTGGTCCCATCGAGCTCGAGGCCCGCGCGGTGCACCACGAACATCGGAACGCGCGTCCCGTCGGGGCTCGTGCAGAACTCCTGGCGCACGGTGAAGTCCGAGGGGTCGATCCCCAGGTTCGGGTGGCGCAGACGGCGCGTGCTGCCCGTGGCCACCTCGAGCTCCCAGACCTCGGTCGGCGTCGTGAAGCTCGTGTAGTAGAACGTGGTCCGCGGGTCGTCGTTGCGGCCGCCGAGGCCGGAGACCGAGCCGAGGCCCGGAAGCTCCTGGGTGCGCACGAGAGTCCCATCGAGCCCGTGAACGCGAACCTCGCTGTGGGCGTCGCGCAGGTACTCGAGCACGAGGTGGCCGCCGACGACGGAGCCGCCCTGCAGCACCACGTCGCGCTCGGCGACAACCTCGACCCAGCGCTCGCGCTCCGACTCGAAGAGGTCGATCTGGATCACGCGACCGTTCGGCGCGTCGAGGTCGGTCTTGAAGAGCAGGCTGTCGCCGTCGTTGCCGAGGAACTCGTAGCGCGCGTCGAAGCCCTCGACGATCTTGGGACCGCGGCCCCGGCTCGAGCCGACGAGCGAGAGCACCTCGATCTCGTTCTTGCGCACCTTCCAGTCGGAGCGCGTCACGATGATCGCGCGGCGGCTCTCGCTGGTCGTCGCGCCGAGGAAGTGCCCCTCGGGCGAGGTGGGCACGAGGACCACGTCCTCCTCCTCGGGCGTGCCGAAGAGGTGCAGCGCGATGTCGTTCGAGGCGTTGCGCTCGAGCAGCTCCTCGCCCTCGGTCGGCCGCTCGAAGCGGCCGTAGACGACGCCGGCGCTCCCGTCCATCCAGTCGAGGCCGCCGAACTTGTTGCGCGTCAGTACGTCGGGGAGCTCCTCCCCCGTCGCCACGTCGAGGAAGCGCCAGGTCCGCCAGTCCGAGCCGCCATCCGACGTCGCGTAGGCGAGGAGCGCGCCGTCGGGGCTCGGCACCCAGCCCGCCAGCGACGTAGTGCCGTCGGCCGAGAAGGCGTTCGGGTCGAGCAGCAGCCGCCCCTCGCCGTCGGGCGCGTCCGCGACGTAGAGCGGCGCCTGGGCCTGCAGACCGTCGTTGCGCGTGAAGAACCAGCTCGCGCCGCCGCGCTGCGGCAGCGAGTAGCGCTCGTAGTCCCACAGCTCCGCCAGCCGCTCGCGAAGCGCCGCGCGCCTCGGCTGGGCCGCGAGGAAACTCTCGGTCAACGCGTTCTCTGCCTCGATCCAGGCGCGCGTCTCCACGCTGTCCGTGTCCTCGAGCCAGCGGTACGGATCGGCGACCTGCACGCCGTGGTAGACGTCGACCGTGTCGCTGCGGCGCGCTTCGGGGTAGCGCAGCGCGCTCGCTCCACGGACGCCGCTCGGGCCGCTGGCGCGAGGCGCCCCGGGCCCGCGGGTCGCGGCGCGCTCGCCCCCGCTCGTCGTATCCCCTGCGGGGCTCACGCAGCCCCCCAGCACGAACAGGCAGCTGGAAAGCAGCGCCGGCACTCGTAGGCCGCGCACGAAGGAAGGTCTCGGTGCATACGCCGGGCGCTCGGAGTGGGTCATCGCAAGTCGGTGGCGGAGAGAGCAGGGCGGGCGCGGAGCCGCGCCCCGGTTACCAGTCCTGGTCCTGGATCGCGTCCTTGATGCGCTCGGCGAGCGCCAGGGCGCGGCGTCCGTCGGCGCCGGTCACCTCGGGCTGCGTACCGGTCCGGACGCAATCGATGAAGTGCGCCAGCTCGGCCTGCAGCGGGCGCTGCTCGCCCTCGAGCGGCAGCTCGGTGACGGAGAGCACGCGCTCGGTGATCCAGTCCTTCTGCATCGCCATGACCATCGGGTTGGCGGTCTTGAGCGCCTCACGTCCGCTCTCCCACTCCGGGCCCTTGGCGATGTGGATGCCGTAGTTCTTCTGGAAGTCGAGGCTGACGTAGCCCTCGCTCGAGAACATGCGGAAGCGGCGCATCGGCTCCATCGAGGCGCGGCTCGCGGAGACGTTGGCGCGCGCGCCGTTGGCGAAGACGATGCGCACCGAGGCGACGTCCTCGTGGTCGGTCAGGACCGCGCCGCCCGCGCTGTCGACGCTCTCGACCTCGGAACCCACCAGGTGCAGGATCAGGTCGAGGTCGTGGATCATCAGGTCGTGCACGACCCCGACGTCCATCGAGCGGAAGGAGAACGGCGCGAGGCGGTGGCACTCGATGAAGCGCGGCGTCACGCCCATCTCGCGCACCTTGCGCACGCCGGGCTGGAAGCGCTCGACGTGGCCTACGGACAGCAGCGCGTTCCCCGTCTTCGCCGCCGTGAGGATCGCGTCCGCGTCCTCGAGGTTGGCGGCGATCGGCTTCTCGACCAGGCACGGGATCCCGCGCTCGAGCAGCGGCACCGCCGTGCGGGCGTGGTAGACGGTCGGGACGACGACGCTGACCGCGGCGACGCGTTCGGGCAGGTCGGAGGGGTTGGAGTAGGACGCGCAACCGAACTCCTTCGCGACCTCCGCGGCGCGCTCGCCGTCGGTGTCGACGACGGCGACGAGCTCCGCGTTCGGGTCCTCGCTGTAGATCTTCGCGTGGATCTTGCCGAGGTGGCCCACGCCGACGACGGCGACCGGGAGCGGCTCGGGGCTCAAGACCGCGCCCCCGCGGCGAGGCGCGCCGCGCCCTGCTTGCCGAACTCCTCCCGCAGCGCCTCGCGGTAGCGCCCCTTGCGGCCCTGCTCGGCGCGGTCCATGGCCTCGATCAGGCCGCGGACGATGTCGCCGGTGTCCTGGGCGTCGCGCAGCGACTCGATGGCCTGGCTCTGCGGCTCGCGCGAGCGGAAGATGCGGCGGTGCGCCATGCGGAGCTCCTCGATGTCCTCTTCGGAGAAGCCCGCGCGCTGCAGGCCGATGATGTTGACGTTGCGGACGCGCGCGTGGCGGCCCTCCACGATCATGTACGGCGGGATGTCGCGCTCGACGCGCGTCATGCCGCCGATGTAGGCGTAGGCACCGATCGTGACGAAGTGGTGCACGCCGACCGCGCCGGAGACGTTCGCTCCCTTGCCGATCAGCGCGTGGCCGGCCAGCATCACGTTGTTCGCCAGGATGACGTTGTCCTCGACCTGGCAGTCGTGCGCGATGTGGCTGCAGGCCATCAGGAGGCAGTCGTTGCCCACCCGCGTGATCGCGCCGCCCTTCTGCGTGCCGCGGTTGATCGAGACGAACTCGCGGATCATGTTCCCGTCGCCGATCACGACCTCGGTCGGCTCACCGCGATAGGAGAAGTCCTGCGGCTCTGCTCCGATGCTCGCCTGGCCGACGATCGAGTTGTTCTTGCCGATCTTCGTGACGCCGCTGATGACGACGTGCGGACCGATACGAGTGCCCTCGTCGATGCGCACGTCCGGGCCGATGATCGAGTACGGCCCGACGGCGACGCCGTCGGCCAGCTCGGCCGTGGCGGCCACGTCGGCGGTCGGATGGATGTTGGTTGACACGTCTCCCCCAATTGCTTCTAGGCGTCCACCATCGTGAAGGTCAGGACGGCCTCGCAGACCACCTTACCCGCGACGAGCCCGGTCCCGTTGACCCTGGCGATCTTGCCCTTCATCTTCTCGGTCACGACCTCGATCCTGAGCTGATCGCCCGGGGTCACGCCGCCACGCAGCTTGACCCTGTCGATCGCCCACAGGACCGCCAGCTTGCCGGTGTTCTCCAGCTTGCGAAGCAGCAGCACCCCGGCCAGCTGAGCCATCGACTCGAGCTGCAGCACGCCGGGCATCAGCGGCTGGCCCGGAAAGTGTCCCTGGAAGAAGGGCTCGTTGATCGTGACGTTCTTGACTGCGACGGCCTTCTTGTAGCCGTCGATCTCGATCACGCGGTCGATCAGGATGAACGGGTAACGATGCGGCAGCATCCGCAGGATCTCGCGGATGTCCATGCCGGACTCGCGTGTGATCAGGCCCCCCGCCTCCTCCTTCTGCATGAGGTCGAGCAGCTTGCGCACCAGCTCGGCGTTCATCTTGTGCCCCGAGCGCGTCGCGATCACGTGAGCCTGGAGCCCTGCGCCGAGGAGCTGGAGGTCGCCGACGATGTCGAGCAGCTTGTGACGCACCGGCTCCTCCGGCACGCGCAGCTCGGTATCGGGGTCGCCGAGGACGACCGTGTTCTCGCGCGTGGCGCCCTTGCCGAGGCCGGCGGCGCGCAGCGCCTCGACCTCGGAGGCCAGGCAGAAGGTCCGCGCCGGCGCGATCTCCTTCTCGAAGACCTCCGGCGACAGGGTGTAGCGCACGCTGCCCCCCGCGATCCCGGGATCGTCGAAGGACGCGATGTACTGGATCGTGAGGCCCTCGTGCTCGGTCGGCAGGGCGACGAGCGAAGCGTCACCGTGCTGCACGTAGACCGGCTCCGTGAGCTTGAACACCCGCGCCTCGGGCCGCTGCTCGACGACGCCCGCCTGCTTGAAGAGCTCGACGAACGGCGTGGAGCTGCCGTCCATCCCCGGCATCTCGACGCCGGAGATCTCGACCGTGAGGTTGTCGATCTGCAGTCCGCTGCAGGCGGCGAGCAGGTGCTCCACCGTGTCGACATGCACCGGGCCGCGCTGGAGCCGCGAGCGCCGCTCCTTGTCCGAGTAGAAGGTGATCGTCGCCGGGATCGGCTGCGCGTCCGGCACGTCGCTGCGCAGGAACTCGATGCCGTTGTCGGGGGGCGCGGGCAGCACGCGCACCTTGACGCTCTCGCCGCTGTGGAGGCCGATGCCCTCGAACTCGACGGCGGTCTTGAGGGTGCGTTGCTGACGGGTCATCGGGCGCCCTTCTCCAGTTCGTTCAGTCGCTCTTGGAGCTCACGCACGGTCCGAGCGAGTTCGGGCAGTCGCTTGAGGTGCGCGGTCTCGCGCAGCGCCTGGCGCGCCGGTCGCGCCGGCCAACCCGTGTAGGCCCCGCCCGCCGGGAGGTTGCCCGTCACGCCGGCCTGGCCGCCGACCTGCGTGCCCGCCCCGATCTCGAGGTGACCTCCGACGCCCGCCTGCCCGGCCAGGATCACGCGGGTGCGAATCGTCGCGGTGCCCGCCATGCCGACCTGGGCGCAGAGCAGCGCGGCGTCCTCGACCAGGCAGTTGTGGCCCACCTGAACCAGGTTGTCGATCTTGACCATGTTCCCGATGCGCGTCGCGCCGAAGCGCGCGCGGTCGATGCAGCTGTTCGCGCCGATCTCGACGTCGTCGCCGACGACGACGCGTCCACACTGCGGGACCTTCTCCCACCCCGCCGCCGTCGGGTCGAAGCCGAAGCCGTCCGCGCCGAGCACGGCGCCCGCGTGCAGCACGCAGCGCGCGCCGACCTCGCAGAGCGGGTAGAGCACGACGTTCGCGTGCAGCACGCTTCCCGCTCCGACTCTCACGCCCTCACCCAGCGCGACGCCTGCGTGCAGCACGACGCCCGCGCCGAGCTCGACGCCGGTATCGACGAAGCAGTGCGGGCCGATCGAGGAGCCCTCCCCGAGGAGCGCGTCCTCCGCCACCACCGCTGTGGGGTGCACCCCGGGGGGCTGCGACCGGAAGCGCGGCGCGAAGAGCTCGACGACGCGGCTGAAGGCCCGGTTCGGATCCGCGACGCGCAGGAGCGTGAGGCCCTCGCGCGCGCCGTCCGCGTCGGCGCCGACGAGCACACCCGCGGCGCAGGTCGTGCCGAGCAGCGCGCCGTAGCGCGGATTCGCCAGGAACGACACCTCGTCGGCGCTCGCGCCTTCGAGGTCCGCAGGGCCGACTACAAGACGAGAGCCGTCCCCTTCCAGGGCGGCTCCGCAGTGCTCGGCGATCTCGGCTAGGGTCTTGGCCACCGCTCGTTCTCGTCCGTCCGGTTCGTTCGTCCGGCTTGTTCGTCGGGTCGCCGGGCGCCAGGTGGGCTCCTGCGGCGATCTCGTGGAGAGGGCAGGGTAGCGAAAGCCCCCCCCGCTGTCATGGGGCCCCGAGCCCCGCGCGGCTCAGCGGACCGCCAGGTTGAAGGAGAAGACCTGGGTCTGATCGCCCTCGCCCTCGCGCAGCGGCCATCCGAAGTTGAACGCCAGCGGGATCGGGAAGACCAGGGCGAAGCCGAAGCCCGCCGCAGCCCGGTACTCCGAGAGGTCCATGTTGTCGAACTCGGTGCCCAGGACGCCCGCGTCGACGAACAGGTGCACCCGGAACATCTCGATCTTCTGGTAGCTGCCGGGGCGCGTCTGGGTGACCAGCGGATAGCGGTACTCGATGCTGGCGCGCAGCATCGACTCGCCGCCCTCCACCAGCTGGGATTGCTGGCTGTTCGGGCCGACGCCCCGGAATTCGAAGCCCCGCAGGGTGTTGAAGCCGCCGAGGAAGAGGCGCTCGGTGTAGGGCACCACGTCGGTGTCACCGAACGGCATGGCGAGAGCTGCCCCCGTCGAGATCCGCATGCCGGGGGGGACCTCCTGCTCGGAGAAGCCGAGCGGCACGTACTCGTCCCAGGACAGGCGTGAGGTCCAAACCTCCCAGTCGCTGCCGAGGCCGTCGAGGTCGATCTCGTTCGTCCAGCGCAGGATGCGGCCCGAGCGCGGGTTGAACGCCGTATCCGTCGTCCGGTTGCTCAGTCCGAGCGTCAGGCCGACGAGGTTCGACTTGCCGACCTGCTGCTGCAGCGAGAAGAGCTCGGGGTCGATCAGCGCCTCCTCGTCCACGTCGCTGACGCGCACGCGGCGCGCGACGAGCCCCATCGAGACCGAGGAGTCGAAGCCGAGCTGGCGCCCGAAGCTGACGCTGGCGGAGGTGCGCTTCTCGTCGTGGTACTCGAAGATCCGGTCGAAGATCGAGATGTCTCCGGTGAACGACCAGCGGTCGCGGTGCAGGCCGAAGATGTCCGGCTCGACGAAGCGGATCTGCGTCTGATCGCGCCGCGCGCCCGGCGAGACCTGGATCGACAGCGTCTGGCCCGCGCCGTGGAAGGCCTCCTTGCGGTAGACCTCCCCGAACATCCCGAGGAACGAGCTCGGCAGGTCGAGCGCGTCGAAGTTGCGCATCGAGAGCGAGATGATGCCGAACAGGCCGTCGTTCGAGTCGATGCCGCCGGAGATCGAGAAGTCGACGACGCGCCCCTCCTCAAGGATGAACTCGATGTCGACGAGCCCGGGCTCGTCCGTCTCGCGGAACACGAAGTACGGGTCGCGGTGCTCGAGCGGGTTGCGGTCGTCGCTGAAGTACTCGAGGCGACGCAGGCGACGGATCGAGTTCACGATCTCGGTCATGTCGGCGAGCTCACCGGGGTCGACCGAGATCTCGCGGCGGATGACGTTGTCGCGCGTGTGCGTCGGGCCGCTGACCTTGATCTCGCGGATGCGGACCTGCTTGCCCTGCGCGATGCGATAGGTGACCTCGACCTCGGAGGTCTCCAGGTCGAAGACCAGCTCGGGCCGAAGCCACTGCCAGCTCAGGCGGTCCCCGAGTGAGGCGTGCTCGATGTAGCCGTCCTTGCCGTAGTAGTCGCGGATCGTGTAGCGGTCCGTGTCGACGGTGCTCTGCAAGTAGAACGAACCGGGCACGAGCTCCAGGTCCTTCATGAGCTCGTCCATCGGGTAGTACAGCTCGGCGGGCTCCTCGAGCGGCGGGTACTGGGCGCCCTGCGGGCTCGGAGTCAGATCGATGGCCTCGACAGCGACCTTGGTCACGACGAAGCGTTCGCCCTCGTCGATCACGACCTGGACGACGACCCACTCCTTGTCCTCGCTGAACTCCAGCTCGTCCACCTCGACGACCGCGTTCAGGAAGCCGCGGTCGCGGTAGACGTTGCGCATGGCGACGAGGTCCGCCTCGAGGTCCTCCCGCACGAACTCGGCGCCGTTCCAGTCGAACAGGGACGGCCCCTTGACCTTGTTCTGCGCCAGGTGGCGCAGGCCGTCCTTCCAGAACAGCGCGCCCGTGTCCGGTAGGCTCTCGTTGCCGTTCACGAAGACCTTGTCGACGTTCACCCGCGGCCCCTCGATGATCTCGAAGATGACGTCGCCCGGCGCGTCCGGCGGATCGTCCGGGCCCGGGTTGCGGATGACCGGGTTGACCTGCGCGAAGTAGTAGCCCTTGCGCTTGTAGCCCTCGAGCAGGCGGTTCGCGACGCGCGCCACCTGGTGGAAGTACAGCTCGCGCTTGTCCTGCAGCTGGGCCCAGTCCAGCAGCTCCTTCAGCTTGACCCCGTCGTACCCGATGAAGCGCGGCTCGAGGTCCGACGGCAGCTCGACGACGACGAGGCGAACGTGCAGGCCCTCGGGCACCTCCTTGCGGAGCGCCTCGGCGCGGACCTGGAAGAGCGTCCAGAGGTAGTCGATGCCCTTGTCGACGGTCGCCGAGTTGTACGGCTGACCGACGCGCAGCCCGAGCGCGGCGCGCAGGCGATCCTCGGAGTACCGACGCGCGCCCTCCACCTCGAGCGAGAGCACGGTCCTCCCGTCCCACGCGTCCCGATCGTCCTCGACGGGCGTGGGGTCGCCGCCGAGCTGCGCGGCGGCGGGCGTCGCGAAGAGCGGGATCAGGACCGCGACGAGGAGCGCGGCCAGGGCAGCGCGCGCGGCGCCGCGGGTGGAGCGGAGGCGAATCAACGGCAGCTCATGTCTCGGCCCAAAGACCTACGGATCGATCGCCTCGACCATGGACGGCGCGGGATTCTCGAAGCGCATCTGGCTCCCGAAGAACTGCAGGCTGACGTTGCCCGTCGGCCCGTTCCGCTGCTTGGCGATCAGCACCTCCGCCTTGTTGCGGTTCTCCTCGGTCGGGTTGTAGTACTCCGGCCGGTAGAGCAGCATCACGATGTCGGCGTCCTGCTCGATCGAGCCGGACTCCCGCAGGTCCGAGAGCTGCGGCCGCTTGTCCTCGCGGGACTCGACGGCGCGCGAGAGCTGCGAGAGCGCGATCACCGGGCAGTCGAGCTCGCGCGCGAGCTCCTTCAGCGACCGGGAGATCGCGCTGATCTCGAGCTGGCGACTCTCCGCCTTCGGGTGAGTCATCAGCTGGAGGTAGTCGACGACGATCAAGTGCAGCCCGCCTTCGCGCTGCTTGATGCGTCGCGCGCGGCTGCGCATCGACATGACGGAGAGACCCGGCGTGTCGTCGATGAACATGCGGAAGCCGCTCAGCTCGTCCGCGGCGCGCGCGAGCTCGGCGCGGTCGTCGCCGGGGATCTTGCCGGTCTTCAGCTTGTGGGCGTCCACGCGCGCGCGCGTGCACAGCATCCGGCTGACGACGGACTGCGCTCCCATCTCCAGGCTGTAGAAGAGGATGACCGGCGGCCCGTCCTCCATCCAGTCCGGGTTGGCCGCAGCCGCGTGGTCCATCAGGTTCAGCGCGAAGGCCGTCTTTCCCATCGCGGGTCGCGCCGCGAGGATGATCAGCTGCCCGCCGGCCCAACCGGCCGTCGAGTCGTCGAGGTCGTAGTAGCCCGACGTCAGCCCGACGAGCCCGCTGCGATGCGAGGTCGAGTCCAGGCGCTTCATCGTGTCGCGCAGGACGCTGCCGATCGGGTTCGCGTCTCCGCCTCCGCGCTCGTCGGAGACCTTGAAGATCGCGTGCTCGCTCTCGTCGATCAGCTCCTGGACGTTGGTGCCGTCCGGGCGCGTCGAGTAGGCCCTCTCGACGATCTCCGTCGCCTCCTCGATCAGGCGCCGCAGGCTCGCGGTCTGCGCGACCAGCTGGGCGTGGTGCACGAGGTGCGCGGACGAGGAGACGACGCTCGTCAGCTCGAGCAGGTAGGCGCGACCGCCGCAGCGCTCGAGCACCCCCTTCGCGAGGAGGCGCTCCGACACGCTGATGAAGTCGATCGGCTCCGCCTGGTCGGCGAGGTGCTGGAGCGCCTCGTAGACGAGCCCGTTGCGCGGGTTGAAGAAGTCGCCCGGCTGGATCTTGTCGACGACGTCGGCCATGCGCCGCGAGTCGATGAGCAGCGAGCCCAGAACGGCCTTCTCGGCCTCCTCGTTGTGCGGCGGGACCTTCCCGCTGAGCTGTTGCTGATCCATGCTGAGTGTCGCCCCCCGCGGGCGGCCCAGAGGATAGCGAGGTCGCCCGACCGATTGAACGACGCCGGCCGAGACTCGTGCGGCTTGCGCGACTCGCGGGACTCGGCGGCGCAGAGGCCCCAACGAGAGAGACGCCCCGGCGCGAGCCGGGGCGTCTCCTGAACGTTCTGAGCGAGACCTCGTCGGCCCCGCCCGGGTGGGCACTTACTCGGCGTCGGCCGTGGCGGCCTCGCCGTCGCCCTGCCCCTCGGCCATCGCCGGCGCCGCCTCGGCGACCGGCATCACGCCGCCCTCGGGGAGGACCGTGATCAGGACCTCCGCAGAGCGCTCGGCGTGCAGGTGGATCGAGAAGCGGTGGTCACCGATCTGCTTGATCGGCTCCTCGAGGCGAATGTTCTTCTCCTCGATCTTGTAGCCGGCCTCTTCGAGCAGACCCGCGATCACGTGGGCGTTCACGGAGCCGTAGAGGCGGCCGTGGTCGTCCGTGCGCTGCTCGGTCGAGAGCTTCACCTTGGAGAAGACGTCGACCTGCTTGTCGACCTCCGCCAGCAGCGCGATTTCCTCGGCGTCGAGGCGCTCACGGCGGCGAATCATCGCCTTCTTGTTCTCGGCGGTGGCCTGGATGGCCATGCCCTTGGGGATGAGGAAGTTGCGGGCGAAGCCAGGCGCCACGCGCACGACGTCACCACACTTGCCCAGATCCTTCACATGCTCCCGCAGGAGGACTTCAGTTGCTCGCATCGATGTTTCCTCCGGTCCTAGCCCACGAAGGGCAGAAGGCCAACGTGACGGGCGCGCTTCACCTCGCGCTTCAGCTTGCGCTGGGTCTGCGCGCTGAAGCCCGAGCGACGGCGCGGCATGATCTGGCCCTGAGGAGTGATGAACTTCTTCAGGTGATCGGTGTCCTTGTAGTTCAGCTCGTGATCCTGGTCGGTCTTCTTGCCGAGCTTGACGAGTCCGCGTCCAGCGCGGCGTCCTTTGCGTCCAAAGGCCATGGTCAGTCCTCCTTGGAAGCCGTGACGGCCCCTTCGCTCTTGGTCTCGGTGTCGGCGGCCGGGGCATCGGCCTTCTTCTCGTCGTCACCCCCGCTGTCGCGGGCGGGACGGTCGTCGTCGCGGGCGGGGCGATCGTCGTCGCGACGGCGGTCGTCACGGCGCGCACGCGGATAGTCGTCGTCGTCCTCTTCCTCGACGAACTCGATGTGATCGTCGTCCGGGGGCGTCGGGACCTTGAACTCCTCCGACGTCTCCTTGGAGGCGAGCTCGGTCTCCTCGGCCGGGATCGCGTCGACGAGCAGCTCCATCGTGCGCAGGACCGACTCGTTGAGGTCGAACTCGCGCCGCATCGCCGGGATGTTCTCCGCGGGGATGTTGAAGTAGGTCAGCAAGAACGTCGCGCGGTTCTTGCCCTTCATCGGGTAGGTCAGCCGGCGCTCGTCCCAGCGACGGGCGCTTCGAATCGTCGCGCCGTGCTTCTCGAGGGTGTCGGTCACAATCGACTTCGCCGCGTTCCAGTCCTCACGGACTACGGCGTTGTCGAGCAAGTACATGCCTTCGTAGATACGTTCCAAGTTGGTTTCTCCTGAGTCAGTGAGGTCTGTGAGCGGCGGCGTTCAGCCGGCGCTCTGGTTCCAGCGGCTGTGGAACCGCGTCATGCACCCTTCGATGTCTCCGGTCGTGAGCCAATCGAGAACGGCCTCGCTCGCTTCCGCGATGGAGATCTCGATCTCGGTCCGCTCGCTCTCGGCGAAACGTTCGAGTACGTGACGCGCCGCGTCGGTTCTCGGACGGCCGATCCCCACGCGCAGGCGCGGGAAGCGATCGCTTCCGAGGCAGTCGATGATGGACCGCATGCCGTTGTGTCCGCCCGGCCCACCGTGGGGCCGGAGACGCAAGCGACCGAGATCGAGGTCGAGCTCGTCGTACACGACGAGCACGTCCTCGGGTGGAACGCCGGCCCAGCGGGCCAGCGGCGCCACCACGTCACCGGAGCGATTCATGAAGGTCTCGGGCTTCACGAGCAGGGCGTGGGCGTCGAAGTTGCGCGCGAAGCGAAACTTGCGCGGACCACCGTAGTGGCCCCCGGGCTCGTGGAGGTCGACCTCCAGGGCAGACTCCAGTTCTCGTGCGGTCTGAAAGAGCAGGCCCTCGTGCAGCGCGAGGTGATCGAGCACGTGGAAACCGACGTTGTGTCGGGTCCACTCGTATTCGGGACCGGGGTTGCCGAGTCCCACCACGATGCGCGTCACGATCGTTGCTTGTGTAAGGGCCGTCGTCCCCCCCGCCGAGGCGAGGGGGCGAACAGTGTAGGGGCCACCGGGCGGGGCGCAAGCCCCGCCGTGGAGACCCCGAAGCGGCTCAGGCGCCGTCGCCCGGGGCGAGGGGCTCGACCGCGTCCGGGTCCTCAGGTGCCTCGTCCTCACCGCCGCCGCCGACGATCATGGCCACGTCCTGGGTCGGGTCCCCGGACAGCGTGATGCCCTCCGGCAGCTTGATGTCCGACGCCTTGACGTGCGAGCCGGGCGCGAGGCCGTCGATCGAGACCTCGAGGTTGTCCGGGATCAGCGACGGGATGCAGAGGATGGTGAGGTGGTCGACCAGGTGGTTGACCACACCGCCCTTCGGCGTGCCGACGAAGGCGAGGGCGACCTCGGACTCCGTCGCGACGCCGCGGACCACCGTCTTGAACTCGACGTGCAGGATGTGATCCCCGAACGTGTCCCACTGGAGCTCACGCACCACGGCGGTCTCGGTGGAACCCTCGACGTCGAGGTCGTACAGGTGCACGTGCGCACGGCGGGCGGCGAGGAACTCGCGCTCGTCGATGCTGATGTCGATGTGCGACTCCTCGCCCTGGATGTTGGCGGGAAGGCTGCCATTGGCGCGCAGCTTGCGGGACGCTCGGCTGCCGAGCGTCTCGCGCTTCTGGGCTTTCAGGATCTGGCTCTGGGCCATCGGAAACTACCTCGATGCTGGAATGGTGTAGAGCTCGCCCTCGAGCTCGTGAACTAGTCTTGGAACAGGACGCTGACCGAAGTCGAGCGGTGGATGTTGTGGATCGCTTGCGCGAGCAGGCCCGCGACCGAGACCGTCTCGATCTTGTCCGGCCAGTCGGCGCCGCGCGGGATCGTGTCGGTCACCAGGATCTTGTCGACCGGGGCGTCCATCAGGCGCTGGATGGCCGGCCCGCAGAACACGGGGTGCGTGACGAGGATCACGATCGTCTGCGCGCCGTTCTTGCGCAGGATCTTGGCCGCCTCGGTGATCGAGCCGCCCGTCGAGATCATGTCGTCGACGAGCACCACGTTGCGGTCCTTGACGTCGCCGATGACGTGCTCGACCGCGATCTCGGAGCCCGAGATGCGTCGCTTGTCGACGATCGCGAGGTCGGCCCCGAACGGCTTCGCGTAGCCGCGCGCCATCTTGATGCCGCCGACGTCCGGCGTGACGATCACCGGCTCCTCGACGCCGAGCTCCTGGAGGCGCGCCAGCAGCACCGGCTTCGCGTAGAGGTGATCGACGGGGATGTCGAAGAAGCCCTGGATCTGCGCGGCGTGCATGTCGATCGTCACGACGCGGTCGCAGCCGCCGACGGTCAGCGTGTTGGCCAGCACGCGGGCGCTGATCGGCACGCGGCCCTCGTCCTTGCGATCCTTGCGCGCGTAGCCGTAGTACGGCATCAC
>CAYGST010000055.1:0-7517 GCA_964352415.1 uncultured Planctomycetaceae bacterium
CGCGTGCTGCTCCTGCGACACGGCATCGTCAGTCGCGATCACCTCCGCGTCGAGCAGGTCGCGAAGCTCGTCCTGGCCGAGGAGGTCACGCAGCAGGCCGCGGTCGAGGGTCAGCGCCTGCGCCTTGCGCTCGGCGACCGGGGCGTCGGTCTCGTACAGGTAAGCCGCGACGAACGCGAAGACCAGCGAGCGCGCGAACGGTGAGGCGGAGCGCGTCTCCACCTCGTCGACGCGCACGCTGCGATCGCGGATCCCGCCGAGCAGCTCGCGCAGCCCGTCCAGGTCGAAGACGTCGCGCAGCGCCTGTCGGTAGGTCTCGAGGACGATGGGGAAGCTGGGGAAGCGCCGCACGGTGGCGAGCAGCTCCTGGGCCTTGCGGCGCTGGGCCCACAGCGGCGTGCGCTGGTCGGGACGGCGGCGCGTGACCAGCAGCGCGCGTCCGGCGTTCTCGCGAAAGAGCATCGAGAACAGGGCGCTCCGGCCGAGCTGCTCGGTCAAGAGCTCCTCGAGCTCGTCCGGGTCGGGGAACAGCTCGCGCAGCTCGGGCAACTCGTCCACGTCGGCGAAGCGCAGCACGATGCCGTCGTCGGTCGCGATGGCGGAGACGTCGACGCCCGCGCGCTCCGAGAGCTGGTGCTCGAGCGCCATGGCCCAGGGCCGGTGCACACGCGAACCGAACGGGGAGAGGACACACACGCGCCAGTCGCCGAGCTCGTCGCGGAAGCGCTCCACCGTGATCGCCTGGTCGGTCGGGAGGCAGCCGTTGTGCTCACGCTGATCGACCAGGTAGTCGGCGAGGTTCTTTGCGGCGAGCGCGTCGAGCGGCGTCTCGACCTCGAGGCGCGCGGCGACCTCGTCTCGCGAACCGACGCCGTAGCGCGCGACGAAGGCGCCGAGCTCGCGGCCGAGCTCGATCGGCCTGCCGGGGCCATCGCCCTTCCAGAACGGGAGTCGCCCGGGTTCGCCCGGCGCGGGCGTGACGATCACCTCGTTCTGGGTGATGTCCTCGATGCGCCAGGTCGTCGTCCCGAGCAGGAAGGTGTCGCCGCGCCGCGACTCGAAAACCATCTCCTCGTCGAGCTCACCGAGCCTGGCGCCGCCCGCGCCGAGCCGCACGGGGAACGCGCCGCGGTCGGGGATGGTGCCCGCGTTGAGGCGCGAGACCATCGCGGCCCCGGGGCGCGCCGAGAGCTGCTCGGTGGCGCGGTCCCACCGCAGCCGCGGCCGCAGGTCGGCGAGCTCCGTGCTCTGGTAGCGGCCCGAGAGCATCTCGAGCACGGCGTCGAAGGCTTCGCCGGACAGCTCGCGGTACGGGTGCGCGCGAACGATGATCGTCCGGAGCTCATCGCGCGTGTGCGGCCCGTCGACGCACATCGCGACGAGCTGCTGCGCGAGCACGTCGAGGCAGTTCTTCGGAGCCTGAATCGCCTCGATGGCGCCGGCCTGCATGCGCCCGGCGACGACGGCGCACTCGAGCAGGTCATGCTTGAACTTCGGGAAGATGCGGCCGCGGCTGCGCTCGCCGACGCCGTGGCCAGCGCGCCCGACGCGCTGAAGGCCGCTCGCGACCGAGCCGGGCGACTCCACGAGGACGACCTGGTCGACGGCGCCCATGTCGATGCCGAGCTCGAGCGAGCTGGTCGCGACGATGCCACGTACGTCGCCGCGCTTCAGCGCGTCCTCGATCCGCGCGCGTTCGCCGTGGCTGACGCTGCCGTGGTGGGCGAGCACCAGCTCCTCCTCGGCGAGCTCGTTCAGGCTGTGCGTCAGGCGCTCGCAGAGGCTGCGGCTGTTGACGAACAGGATCGTGGAGCGATGCGCGCGAATGCCCGCGAGCAGCTCGGGGTAGAGCACGGGCCACAGTCCGCGCTCCGCGCTCGAGCGCTCCGTGGTGTTGTGCTGCGCGACGTAGAGCTTCGCGAGGAGCGAGCCACCCTCGCCCTCGCGCGTGCCGGGGCGCGTCGGGTCGGCCGACTCGTCACGCGCCGGCGCGGCGGGCGGCGCGACGTGGTCCATGTCGGGCACGGGGACGTGCACCGAGAGGTCGAGCAGCGGCGGCGCGGAGGCGTCGACGATCTCCACGGCGCGGTCACCGCCGAGGTAGCGCGCGACCTCCTCGAGCGGCCGGACTGTTGCGGAGAGCCCGACGCGCTGCGGGTCGCGGTCCGCGAGCGCCGCGAGACGTTCGAGCGAGAGCGCGAGGTGCACGCCGCGCTTCGTGCCGCACACGGCGTGGATCTCGTCGACGATCACGGTGGTGACGGTGCGCAGGGTCTCGCGCTGCTTCGAGCCGAGGATCAGGTAGAGCGACTCGGGCGTCGTGACGAGGATCTCGCCGGGGTTGCGCGCCTGCCGGCGGCGCTCCTGCGGCGGCGTGTCGCCCGTGCGAATGTCGACGCGCGCGCTGCGCACCTGGCCACCGAGCCGCTCCGCCGCGCGGGCGACGCCGGCGAGCGGGGCGCGCAGGTTGCGCTCGATGTCGGCGACGAGCGCCTTGAGCGGCGACACGTACACGACGCGCACACCGGCCGGCGCCTTCGCGGGCAGCGCGGCGATGTCGTCGATGGCGCTCAGGAACGCGGCGAGCGTCTTGCCCGAGCCCGTCGGCGCGACGAGCAGCGCGTGCTGTCCCCGGGCGAGCGCGTCCCAGCCTCGCGTCTGCACGTCGGTCGGCGTCGGGAACTGCTCGGAGAACCAGGCGCGGGTGGCGGGTCGGAAGGCGTTCACGCAGGGAGCTTCGCGCCAGGGACTCGCGCGGATCCCCGAGGATAGGGCCTGGGCGCTGCGAGCAGGGCGTGCTCCTGACGCGGGCTTTCAGGAGAGGGCGGGACGATCGCCAGCGGCGGCTCCGGGAGAGCGCCAGTGGACGGCTGAGGCGGGGGAGCAGGACGAGCCGGGCCGCCGCGAGGGCGACCCGGCTCGAGGCGGGTGGGGGATGCAGGGCGCTAGAAGGTCCCGTCCAGGCTGCGCGCCAGGAGGCTGCCGTTCGACTGCTCGCCTTCGAAGAAGGGCAGGTCGGCGCTCTGCTGGGTCATGGGGCCTTCGCGCAGGACGGCGAGGATCGCGGGATCCGGGAGCCCGGTGCTCGACGAGTTCGCGACGGCCCCGTCCAGGATCATCCAGCCGGTCTCGACGCGAGGAAGCCCGGCGACCTCGTTGAGGTCGTGGGTCGTGCTGTTCAGCAGGTAGTTCAGCGTGAACAGGTTGGAGATGTCCGTCAGATCGACCTTCGCCCAGCAGTCGAAGGTGTACTCGGACGAGAACACTTCTTCGTTGTCGTTGAAGATGAGGAAGTCGACGGTGGTGCTGAACTTCGTGCCGCCCGTCAATCCGATCAGGTAGAGCTGCGACTGGAACTGAACGCCCTGGCCGTAGAAGCGGGGGATGACGATCCGATCGGGGGCTTGCGAGTACTCGACCCCGTCGAGGTTGCGCATCTCGTCGCCGTTGATCTCCGTCTCGGTGCCCTCGGCGCCGGCGCCCTGGAACACGAATGGGTTCGTGCTGCAGTGGGGCAGCAGGGTGATCGCTGTCGCGTTGCCCACGAGGTGGTCGAAGTTGATCGGCTCGCCGTTCGTGGACTCCTTCGCGAAGGCGTACGCATACCCCCGGTCCATGTCGGGGTTGTGCTGGCGCGTGAGGAAGCTGAATGTATCGAGCGGGGTCAGCTCGATGTTCCTGTTGAACTCCGTGCAGTCGTCGCCGTCGATGTAAACGATCTCGACCGTGACGCTGTCGAGCGCACTCGTGTTCGTGATGGTGAAGATCTGGTGGATCCCGGGCTCGTTGTCGAACTCGGGGAAGACCAGCAGGCTGCCGGCGCGCAGGTCCGCGTGGGCGAGCGAGGACAGCCCGGCGGCGAGGGCTGCGCTGGCGAGGAGGTGGCGGGGACTCATGGTGGTGACGTGGCCGGGGGGGGGCCTCTGGTGGATTCCCGGCCACGCTCTCCTCACACGCCGGGGCCGGTTCAGGTCTCAGCCCAAGGCTCCCCCCTAATTGCGGGCCGGGCCAAAGCAATCTCCTAAAGCCAGGGCCTGAGGGGCCCAAGGGGGCCTTCAGGGCGGGTCGATCTGGCTCTCGGAGGCCCGGCCCGGCGCGGGGAACCCGGTGCCTACAGCGGGGCGAGTCGGTCCGGGCGAGCGGTGCCCCTTCGCGCTCAGTCGGCCAGGAGCCGCTCGAGCGTCTTGACCAGGTAGGGCGGCGAACCCGTACCGGCGTAGCCCTCGAGGAAGCGTCCGTCCGCATCCGTGAACAGGACGAACGGCAGCATCATCGCGTCCTCCAGCTTGCCGGCGAGGTCAATGATCTCGGGCTCGGGATCATCGCAGTCCGCGGCCAGGCCCACGAAGTTCGGGGCGATCAGCGGCGCGACCCGTTCGTGAGGCAGGGCACCCTCCACGAGGGTGCGGCATTGACCTCAGAGCTCCCGCCCGAGCTCGATGAAGATCCGCTTGCCCTGGGCGCGCGCAGCGGCCTTCGCCTCGTCGAACGTCGTGTACCACTCGAGAGTGCCCTTGTCGTCGAAGTGGGGGTGGCGATGTTCCGAGCTCATGGTCGACCGTTCTGGTGGTGGCTGTGGAGGGGGTCCGTGCGTCGTCGCAGAGTCTGCCTCGATCGCGAGCTGGGGACTACTTCTTCGCGTAGGTCTTCTTGACCCACTTCACCCAGGCCTCATCGAGCTCGGCCGGAGTGAGCCCGAAGTGCTCGGCGAGCGCCTTGACCTGGCGTTCCTTGCGAACATCGACCGGTTCAGCGGACGTGCCGCTCGCCGTCGGGCAGATCGCGGTGAGGAACGCGCCAGCATCCCCCTCGCACTCGGTCAGGAGAAAGTCGATCCGGGACCACGCGACCAGGTGATCGCGCTGATTCATGTCGGCGTACGTCTGCCACTCGAACATCGCCTCCGTGCTCGCGAAGAAGTCGTTCTTGACCAGGTTGCTGACGCGCGGTTGCCACTCGGTCTTGTCGCGCTCCTTGCCGTAGATGTTCGTGCGGCCGTCGTAGACCGGCCAGCGGGGATCGAAGCGCTTCTGCGCGAGGTGCACGTAGCCGTAGGTGAGCCACGTCGGCGCCCGGAACATGTTCCCGTTCCACCCGTCGATGAAGTTCGCGCCGATGCTGGCGGTGATCATGCACGTGAACATCGAGTCCAGCGGCATGTCCTTCTCGTCCTTCCAGTGTTCGGCGATGGCCTCGAAGTTGCCCGCCGTGATCATCCCTTCGCCGAACCAGCCCGTGCGATAGGAGTACTCGAGTTCCGAGTTCTCGTAGATCTTGAGATAGCGGCCGAACTCGCTCTTCCGCTGACAGACCAGCAGCAGGTACTTGTCGGGGAAGCCGAGGTTGGCGCCCTGCTTCGCGAAGGACTCGGGCGCGACGCCCCAGTCGTCCAGGAATTGCTGGTACTGCTCCTCCGCGCGCTGGGCGAACAGGTGCAGGCGCAGCCACGGATCGATCTCGCGCTTCGGCGCCTTCAGCTTGCCGAGCTTGTCCTCGAGGCGGTCGATCTCCGCCTTGAGGCGAGCGCGCTCCTCCTTGTCGTTCGGGATCTTGTACGAGATGAGGCTCGATCCGATCCGGAAGTGCTCCGTCTCCACGAAGATCATCGGCACGCCGCCACAGTTCTCCTTGACGACGTTCGAATCGGAGGTCCCGCGCCAGGGGATCAGCCCGACGCGCAGGTAACCGAGCTTCTGCTCGAGCTCGAGCTCGCCCTTCGTGTACGGGCAGACCTCTTCGAAGTCCTCGAAGTCCTCGTCGAGCTTCTCCTTCTTCTGGCCGTAGGCGGCTTCGAGGGGCGCGAAGTGGAGGAGCAGCAGGAGGAGTGGCGCGAGCCGAGCGAGACGGGCGACGAGGCTTGCAGTCGACATGGTTGCGAGTGGGGAGGTGCCGATGGCGAGTGAATGAGACGAGGGCGGCAGACACTTCGCGTGTCCGCCGCCCTCGAGACTGGTACGCGGCTGGCGCGTCAGGGAGTGATCAGCGACCCGCCTCCGCGGGCTGCTCCCTCTCCGCTTCGGCCTTTGCACGGGCCTCGGCCTTCTGGCGCCGGAGCTCGATGCGGTAGGCCTCGTCGACCTCGCCGCGCAGCTCGGCGAGCTCACGCTCCTCCTTCGAGAGCTTCTTCATCACCTTCGGAAGCTTCCGGGAGTCCGGGCCTTCCTCTTCGAGGATCTTGTCCCGTTGCTCGCTGTACTGTCGAACCCGCTGGTCTGCGGCGTCGAGCTTGTCGAGCAGGGAGTTGATCTTCTTCAGGGGCTTGTCGGGCTTGTTCTCGTACTCGACATCGAGGAGGCCCTTCATGGACTTCCACAGCTCGGTACGCGAGGTCTGCGACTGCAACGGCTGATGGTTGCTGCCGTCGACCGAGACCACGAACAGGTGCTCCGGCTTCTCTTCCACGAAGAGGTTGTGGAAGGGATGATCCTCCTCCATGACGTCGACGGGCAGCTTCACGCAGTGGAACCAGGCCGACATGAGGAAGGTCTTCTCGTTGTCCGGGCCGCCCTTGAGCAGGGCTTCGTCCGTGCCGTTGCAGACCTTGCACTCGCGCAGGACGAGCAGCGGCCGCGGGTCGTCACCGGCGATGAACGCAACGGCCTCCTCGCGGGTCAGGGCCTTGCGCTTGGCGCGCGAGTAGGTGCCTTCGGCCTTCTTGCCCGCTTCCGGGTCGTAGACCGGGTAGTCCCACTTCATCTTCAGGAAGTGGCGCGAGCTCGGACCGCGGACGACCTCGGGGAGACCGCCGGGGCCGGGAGTGGCAGGGCCGTTCGGACCGGGTTGGCCAGAAGGGGCCGGGCCGGACTTAGGCGTAGGGGTGGGACCCGCACCGGATCCACCAGAGGGGGGCGTTCATCACCCGGGGACGGCGCCGGCGGGGGCACCCATCATGGCGATCACGGCGAGGCTGAGGCCTGTGGCCCAGAGTTGCTTCGAGAGCATGCCTTCACTCCTGGAAGTCGGACTTGTCAGGTTGGGCCGGCGATTCGAGGTAGGGCGGCCCGCGAGACCTTCAGACTACTCGGCCCGGTGATCCTGCGCGCCCCTGCCCCGGTAAAGACCTGACGCGCTCGCCAGCGTAGCGGGCAGTGGCGGCCCAGGTGCCCGTAGGTGCCTTCCAGAGAGTGACTTATCGCGACTCATCTCCGGGAGAGGGCCGAGCTGTGGCCCTCCGCCGGCCCCTCCCCGCGCCCGGGGCGCGGAGTCGGGGTCACTTCAGCGCCTGGCGGTACACCTCCAGCGTCCGCTCCAGGCGCTGCCGCTCGTCTTGGCCGGCCTTCTCGACGGCGAGGCGCTGCGTCTCGACCGCGCCCTCGTTGGCGCCCATGGCGAACTGAACGCGGGCGAGTGTGTTCAGGGCTCGAGCATCTGTCCCCGCCGTCAACGCCTTGGCGAGTCGTGCTGCCGTGAGCGCGAGCGTCAGGTCGCCCCGCGAGGGACCGTCGCGCGGTCCTGCGATCGCCCCTGCGAGTCGCTCCAGCCCCACGTGGTCCCGCACGTCCGCCGCCTACAGCAGG
>CAYGST010000055.1:7527-15298 GCA_964352415.1 uncultured Planctomycetaceae bacterium
GCGGCGGCCCGCCACGCGGCCGCGCCTGCCGCGAGGTCGCTCGCCAGGAGCCGGAGCGCACCGAGGAACGCCTCTTCGGCGGCGCGCACGGCTGCAGGGCCCGAGGTCAGGTCCCACTCGCCGGCGACGACGGCCTCGAGCGGCATGCGCAGGATCATCGGGTGGCCGAACCACGCGAGGCGGCCGCGACGATCCACGAGGAAGGCGGTGGGCAGACCCGAACTCCCCGAGGCCTCCATCCAGGCTCGGTCGGTCGCCTTGTCGGGACCATCGAACGCAATCGAGTAGTTGATCCGGTCCCCCTGGCGCTCGACGAACGAGGCGATCTCCGCCTCGTCGAAGTGCTCCTCCCAGCCGGGCCCCGAGCGGCGCAGCTCGCGTACGTTCACGCCGACGAACCGCACGCCGTCATCGCGGAGCTCCGACTGGAGAGCGGACAGCTGAGGCATGTGCTGAAGGCAGGGCCCACACCACGTCGCCCAGAACTCCACGACGTAGACGTTGCCCGGCTCGAAGCGTTCGATGGGGGCGCCCTTCAGGAACGAGTCGACCACCAGCGGTGGGGCGGGGTCGCCGATCGCGAGCGTCGTGGAAGGGGGCGTTGCGAGATCCTGGGCGGCGGCCAGAAGTGTGAGGCAGAGCATCGCCGCGCCACACGCGATGGGCCTCGCCGCGCGGCGAACGTGAGTCGGACGGAAGTGGAGCGTCATGTCGGGAGGCGGGCTTGTGGGTCGAGGGGTCTCGGTGCCCTGTCCAGGCGTCGGGGGAAGCACCGATCCTGGAACGAAGTCGATCGTCGTGGCTGCCGGCGAGACGCCCGAGGGGCGCTGCAGCCCCTACGCGCCTCGGCGCGCAGGCGCTGATCGGAAACCGCCGGTTCGAGGAGCGTCCTTGGCGGGAGCCGCGGGCTCCCGGATCCGCCCCCTCCTCACCCGACCAGCGTTCCGTCTGCGAGGAGCCGAACCGGATCCAGGGGTCACTTGCGCGCCACGCTCGCGACCCGGCGTGATGGGCGCGCCACGACGAACGAAACCCATGCAGGGGAGCCCACGAAAGCGTCCCACGACCCCTGTTCGCATCCCTCGGCGGGCGTCATGCTGACGACTCGCGCCTCCGCCGGCGCGTTCACCGTCTCTCTGGATCCGAGGACTCCTCCTGTGATCGAACTCCAAATCAATGGCAAGCGGCACGAGGTCGACGTCGACCCCGACATGCCGCTGCTCTGGGTGCTGCGCGACGTGCTCGACATGAAGGGCACCAAGTACGGCTGCGGCAAGGCCCTCTGCGGCTCCTGCACCATTCATCTCGACGGCCAGGCGACGCGCTGCTGCGTCCTGCCGGTCGGCTCGGTGCAGGGCATGGCGATCACGACGATCGAAGGCCTCTCGGAGGACGGCCAGCACCCGGTGCAGAAGGCCTGGATGGAGCACGACGTGCCCCAGTGCGGCTACTGCCAGGTCGGTCAGATCATGACCGCCTCGGCGCTGCTGGCGAAGAACCCCGACCCGTCGGACGAGGAGATCGAGGAAGGCATGTCGGGCAACCTCTGCCGCTGCGGCACCTACACGCGGATCCGCGAGGCCGTGAAGACGGCCGCCCAGGAGGTTCAGTGATGAGCGGCACCTCCACGCCCCTTTCACGCCGCGGACTTCTCGCGGCCTTCGGCGCCGGCACGCTCGTGCTGGCCACGCGCTTCGACTCGGCGGCCATCGCCAGCGTCAACGGGAGCTCCGTGCTCGACTTCGAGCCGGACCTGTTCCTCACGCTCTCGACGGACGGCAGCGTGCGTATCGTCACGCACCGCTCGGAGATGGGCACCGGCATTCGTACGTCGATGCCGATGATCGTCGCGGACGAGCTCGGCGCCGACTGGGACCGAGTGACGATCGAGCAGGCGCCGGGTGACAAGCGCTACGGCTCGCAGAACACCGACGGCTCGCGCAGCGTGCGCTACTTCTTCGACCGCATGCGCGTCGCCGGGGCGACCGCCCGCACCATGCTCGAGGAGGCGGCTGCCAAGCGCTGGGGCGTCGATCCGAGCGAGTGCACGACGCGCGGCCACCAGGTGGTTCACGCCGGTTCGGACAGCGCGTTGGGCTTCGGCGAGCTCGTCGAGGAGGCCTCGAAGCTGGCGGCGCCTGACGCGAAGTCGTTGACCTTCCGTCCGAAGTCGGAGTACCGCTACGTCGGCAAGCACGTGCCGATCACCGACCTCCCGGGCATCGTCACGGGAACGGCCGGCTTCGGGATCGACGCGCGCATGGACGACATGCTGTTCGCCGTGATCGCGCACCCGCCCGTGCTCGGCGCCTCGCCGAAGGCCTTCGACGCGGACGCGGCGAAGGCCGTGAAGGGCGTCGCCCACGTGATCGAGCTCGAGGGCTTCGAGGGCGCGCCTGGCTTCAACCCGCTCGGCGGCGTCGCCGTCCTGGCGTCGAGCACCTGGTCCGCGATGCGCGGCGTCGAGGCGCTGGCCGTCGAGTGGGAGGGTGGCGATGACCACGCCGACTACGACTCGGCCGCCTACGAGGTCGAGCTGGCCGAGTCCGCGCGCAAGGGCGGTAAGGTCTGGCGCGAGCGGGGCGACATCGACGCGGACCTCTCCGCGGCCGGCGACGGCGAGACCGTCGAGGCCGACTACTACGTTCCGCTGCTGTCCCACGCGCCGATGGAGCCGCCTTGCGCGGTCGCCAGCGTCGAGACCGACGCGGACGGCAAGGCCGTCGCCTGCACGACCTGGGCCGCGACCCAGAACCCGCAGGCGGTCCAGCAGACCCTCGCCGGCGTGCTCGGCATCGGCGAGGACGCGGTCCGCTGCGAGGTGACGCTCCTCGGCGGCGGCTTCGGTCGCAAGTCGAAGCCGGACTACGTCGCGGAGGCCGCCGTGCTCTCGCGCGAGGTCGGTCGTCCCGTGCACGTCACGTGGACGCGCGAGGACGACATCCAGCACGACTACTTCCACGCGGTCGGCGCGATGAGCATGGCCGCGCGCGTGCAGGGCGGCAAGGTGACATCCCTGCGCGCGAGCTCGGCCTTCCCGACGATCTCCTCGACCTTCGCGGCCGGCGCCAACATGGGCAGCGGCGGCGAGATGGGCATGGGCTTCGCCGACATGCCTTACGACGTGCCGAACCTGCGCGTCGAGAACGGCCCCGCGAAGGCGCACGTGCGCATCGGCTGGCTGCGCTCGGTCGCGAACATCTACCACGTGTTCGCGGGCTCGAGCTTCGTCGACGAGCTGGCGCACCACGCCGGCGCCGACCCGTACGAGTTCTTGATGGGGCTCTACGGCGAGGACCGCGATGTCGACCTCGACGGCTACGAGTTCGGCAACTACGGTCAGGACCTGAAGGACCACCCGATCAGCACCGCGCGCCTCAAGCACTGCACGAAGCGCGCGGCCGAGCTGGCCGGCTGGGGTCGCGAGCTTCCGAAGGGCAAGGGACTCGGCATCGCCTGCTACCGCAGCTTCAACGGCTACGCGGCCAACGTGGTCGAGGTCAGCGTGAGCAAGGCAGGCCAGGTGACGATCGACAAGGCCTGGGTCGTCATCGACGCCGGCATGGTGATCAACCCCGACCGCGTGAAGTCCCAGATGGAGGGCTCCGCGATCTTCGGCGCCTCGATCGCGCTGTACGGCGAGATCAGCGCCAAGGACGGCGTCGTCGAGCAGACGAACTTCGACACCTACCAGATCGCCCGCATGGCCGATGGTCCGAAGGAGATCGTCGTCGAGATCGTCGAGAACGAGGAGCTGCCCGGCGGCGTTGGCGAGACCGGCACGCCGCCGTTCGCGCCGGCCGTCGCGAACGCCGTGTTCGCCGCGACCGGCAAGCGCATCCGGCGCCTGCCGCTCTCGGGGCACGACCTGAGCTGGTCGTAGCGCCGCTGCCCTGCAACACGACGGGCGCCTCCGCTGCGCGGGGGCGCCCGTCGTCCGTTGGTGCCGGATCGCTGGCAGGTGCGGCTGGCGGCTCAGCCCGGAGGCTGCGGCCGGTCGAAGGCGAGGCAGACCTGCCAGCCGAACACCGGGTACGCGATCGTCGTGCGGAAGCAGCGGAACTCGTCGGGGTCCCAGCCGAAGCGCTCGGCGAGGTGCGCCAGCATGCGGCCGTAGTTCGGCACGCCCTCCGCGCGCAGCTTCGTGAACGGGCTCGGGAGGATCTCGATCGACTCGTCCAGCGGCATCCGGTCGATGTCGCGGGAGGCGTCGTTGACGTCGACGAGCCCCTCGTAGCCGGTGTCATAGATCGCGAGGGTCGGCGCCGCGCCGGGGAAGGCGTCGCGGTGCATCAGCACGTCGAAGACGAGGTTCGCGACGGGGAGCGCCGGCTCGACGAACAGCGATGTCTTGCGCGGCTCGCCCACCGGCGAGTAGCGGCCGATGGCCGCGGGGTGGTGGTCGACGACGAACATGTCGACGATCTCCCGCGGACCGAGGAGGTCGTCCGGCAGGTAGTAGTGCACGTCCTTCCCGTAGGGCCGCGCCTCGAGGCGCGCCGGCGGATTGGTGCAGAAGTCGTCGAGGGGCAGGACGCCGAGCGCGGGCAGGTCCTGGCTCAGGGGCTCGTCGGCGTTGCGCGTGAGCTGCTCGCGGTAGCTGAAGCGGACCGTGACCCCCGGTCGCAAGCGTTGCATCGCCACGGCGCCGTTCAGGAACGTGAGGTCGTGCTGGGTGGGGGAGTCTGCGGCGGGCGCGACGATCGCGGCGCCGATCCAGTGCTCGGCGCGCGCGCCCTTGAGCTGGGCCAGGCCCTTGAACACCGAGTACTTGCTCGCGAGCTCGAAGCGTTCGCGGGCACCGGGCAAGCTGGCACTGATGAGCGCGTCGAGCGCCGGACGGGTGCCGGCCTCCTCGCGGATCAGCTGGTCGAAGGCCTCGATGGCGGCCATCGCCGCCTCCGCCCGAGCGTCGCCGGCGCCCTTTTGCTGGGCGCCGCGCACGAGCTTGCGCAGGGGCTCCGGTCCCGGCACCCGGTGGAGCATCTCGAGGGGGTCGTCGGCCTTGAGCGCCGTCAGCACGCGGCTGGCCACTGCGCGGTTCGTCCCCACCTCGCGGGCGAGCTGGCTCGGCCGGTGGGGGGCGCCGGGGATGTCGCCGAGGACGTCGCGCAGCCCGCCGGCCAGGCGCTCGCCGACGCGCCGCAGCCGCTCCGCGACCCCGCCACTCGGCGGCCCTAAGTCCCTGTCGGTAGGCATGTCCCTGCATCCTAGCCGAGGTGGGGCGACTTCAGGGAGTGCAAAGTTGATGCTATTTATTACGTAATGTTCCGCATCCTGGGCTGCTCTCGCCGCTAGGGGGGAAGACTTCACCCCCCCCGTTCAACCCTCCACGTTCCACGCCATGCGACCCACGACTCGCCTCTCCCTCCTCCTGCTCCTCGGGACTCCCCTCATCGCAGCGCCGGCCTCGGCCGGCGGCGGGGGCTACCAGTTCATCGATCTCGGCACCCTCGGGGGCGCCAGCTCCACCGCCCTCGGGCTCAACGACGCAGGCCAGGTGGTCGGCTGGGCCGAGATCCCCGGCTGCACGACCGCGAACGGCTTCCCGTGCAAGCGCGCGTTCCTGTGGGAGAACGGGGTCATGACGGACCTCGGGTTCCTCGCGGGTGACGAGGGCAGCATCGCGCGCGCGATCAACGACGCCGGCCTGATCGTCGGCAACTCCGAGCGCGACGTGATCGCTGGCTCGGGCACCTACCACGCCGTCACCTGGGACGCCGGCGGCATCACGCCGCTGGTCGATCTCGGGCAGGGCACGAGCTGGGCCCACGACGTGAACGCCGGCGGCAAGATCGCTGGCTACGCGACCGACCCGGGTTCCCTGAGGGACTCCGTCGTCACCTGGCAGGGCGGCGCGATCACCAACCTCGGCTTGAACGAGACCCACGGCTACAGCCGCGCGTACGGGCTCAACGACGGTGGCGTCGTCGTCGGCTTCGCCTGGGACCTGTTCCAGCCGAACGACACGATCCTCTTCGACGGCAGCACGTGGTTCCAGATCGGCGGCTTCGGTCAGTTCCAGAACTCCGAGGGTCGTGACGTCAACAACACGGGCGTCACGGTCGGACTCGAGGCGTTCCCGAGCGGCAGCTGGCACGCGGCCTACTGGTCGCTCGGCGCGCCCGCCGCAATCGACGCCGGGGTGCTGCCCGGCTTCGAGCTCTCGGAGCTCTACGACGTGAACGACGCCGGCGTCGCCGTCGGTCGCTCTTACGGCGATGCGCAGGGTCTCGGGAGCCGCGCGATGCTCTTCGACGGCGCGCAGCTCGTCGATCTGAACTCGCTGCTCCCCGCGGGGAGCAACGCCCTCCTCCTGGACGCGAACGAGATCAACGAGCACGGCGACATCGTCGGCACGGCGCTCGTCGGCAACGAGGAGCACGCCTACCTGCTGCGCCGCGCGGACGCCGGCACGAGCTACTGCATGGCGACCCAGAACTCCACCGGCGCTGCGGCCTCGATCTCGGCCAGCGGGTCGATGAGCCTCGCGGAGAACGACCTCGTCCTGCAGGCGAACTCGGTTCCGAACACGCCCTACTTGTTCTTCTACGGGCCGGCGCAGACGCTGACGCCGCTCGGCGACGGCTGGCTCTGCGTTGCCGGTGGGATCACGCGTATCGGCGCTCCCCAGGTAGCGACTGGCAACACGGCCCTGAAGGTCGTCGACCTCGCGGCAGAGGGTCTGCAGCCCGGAACGACGAACTTCCAGTGCTGGTTCCGTGACGTCGCCGCCGGTGGCACGGGGAACAACACCTCGGACGGTGTCTCGGTGACCTTCGTTCCCTGAGCTGACCCACTCACCGAGGAACACGCCTTGGTCGGCGAGGTGGCTCCGGTTGGAAAGCGAGAGGCCCGGGCCGCGCAGCGCGCGGCCCGGGCCTTCCCGTTCGGTCTCGACTCTCGGCGTCTAGTTGAACGTGACGCTGTAGCCGTTGCTGACGTTGAACGCGTTGCCGCAGGGGCTGCCGTTCGAGTCGCGGTACCAGATCTGGAAGTTGCGGACGTCGCCCGCGTTCCAGTTGCCCGTGGAGTTCAGGCCGGGGCCCCAGGCGGCCTGCCCGGCGCCGTTCGGGACGCGCACGCCGAGTCGAACGAGCTGGCCGCCGGCGCAGCGCAGCCCGTCACCGAACGGCGAGCCGGCGCCGCCGTTGACCTGGTTCGGCCCGGTGAACAGCAGCGCGGCGCTGCCCGGCAGAAGGCCCGCCCCGCTGAGCAGCAGGTCGTCCACGAGCGCATTCGCCGACCCGGCGGCGGAGAGCACCGCGCTGGAGCCCGAGGAGTTCGCGCAACCCGCTCCGGGGGCGCCGGGGTTGCCGCAGATCGCCGCGGGGGCGGGGCAGTCGCAGTAGGACGTGCCGGGCTCGTCGACGACCGTGACCGTGCCGACCATGCCGAAGAAGAAGTGCGGCGAGCAGAAGTAGTCGTACACGTCGCCGGGGCGCGGGTTGGCGGCCAGGAACGCGGCGTCGAAGGTGAGCTCGAAGACGGGATTGGCGGAGTCGAGGAGACTGAAGAAGGCCTCGTTCCCGTCGATGGTTCCGTCGGTGCCTTCGGTCACGTCGTGGTCTCCACCGTTGTGGACCCAGCGCACGGTGTCGCCCACGTTGATGACGATGTCGGCGGGCTGGAAGGTGAAGTTGACCTGGTTGACGATCACGGTGTCGGCGTTGACCGAGCCCGCGAGCGCGGTGGCGAGCAGGGCACCGAGGGTGATGCGAGTGAGGTTCGTGAGCATGGAGCTGGGGGGGAGGCAGAAGGGGAATGAGGT
>CAYGST010000056.1:0-15185 GCA_964352415.1 uncultured Planctomycetaceae bacterium
GACGATCGCGCCGTCCTCGTTCGTCACCGCGAAGTTGGTGTAGTCCGGGTCGGTCGGCGAGGGCAGGAACTGCGCCTGACCGCCATCGAGCATGATCGTGCCCGCCGCCGCGTCGACGGTCAGCGTGTGCGCGTTCAAGATCGTGTCCTCCGCGCCGCCTGCGACGAGCGCGAGGCCCGAACCCGGCGTGCCGGTCGTCGCGTCGTGACGGAGCACGAGGTTCGCGTAGTCGCTGCCCTGGCTCGCCGTCGCCCCGAGCGCAACGCCGGTCAGGCCCGAGAGCTCGACGCCGCGCAGCTCCTGGGAGCCGAACACCTCGGAGCCGGGCACGTTGAGCTTGAGCTGGGTTCCGAAGCCGACCGAGACGTTCTGCACCGAGTCGTTGCCGTTGTACTGAACGAAGGCCTTGCCGTCCCGATAGCCAAGGGAATACGGCTCGCTGTCGGTCGCGGTGCCCGCGAACACGAAGCGGTCTCCGAGCTTCGTGTTGCCGACGTCCACGAGCTGCTCGACGATCAGGTCGAGCTGCTGGGCGATCGCTTTCCGGTCCGAGTTGCTCATCGAGCCGTTCAGCGACTGAACGATCAGCGCGCGCGCTTCGCTCAGGACCCCGGAGGCCTCTTCGAGCGCCGCGGTGCTCGTCTCCAGCACGGGGCGGCTGTTCTGCACGCTGCCCTGAAAGCGCTCGAGCTGGCCGAGTCGCCGCCTCATCGACATCGCACGGTTGGTGCCGACCGCGTCGTCCGAGGGGCGCAAGATCGCCTTGCCCGTGGCGACGCGCTCCTGCGCGTTCGCGAAGGTCGTCATGTTCATCGCCAGGCCCCGTCGCACGAGGCTGAAGATGCTGGTCTGGGTCGGTCGAACGGCCATGGTTCAGATGAGGTTGAGCACCTCTTGCGAGAGCTCGTTCAGGACTTGGATGTACCGGGACGCCGCGCCGAACGCCTGCTCGAAGCGCACCATGTCCACGAGCTCCTCGTCGACGTTGACGCCCGAGGTCTGCTCCCGGCGCGTCTCGAGGTTCTGCAGCAGGAACTCCTCGACGTCGCGCGTGGAGCCAGCAGTCGAGATGTCGAAGCCGACGCCGCTGATGACGTCGCCGTAGTAGTCCCCGAGGCTCTCGTTGCCGAGGCCCTCGACGCCCATGGTCTGGAGGTCGAGCATGCGCAGCAGCGTTCTGTTGTCGCCCGCGGCGTTCGACGCTCCCGCGGCGATCAGGTCCGGGTTGAGCTCCAGCTCGTCGCGGACAGAGATGTCCTCCGCGCTGGTCCCCGTGAAGAAGCCGTTCAGGCCAAAGGACGCCAGGACGTCGGAGGTGTCGGAGTCCGCGATGACCTCGAGGCGTGCCGCGTCGTTGTTGGAGGCCGACAGCTCGCCGACGCCGAAGCGCACCGTGACGCCCTGCGCGACCTCGAGCTCCGTGCCAGGCTGGTAGCCAGCGCCGACGTTCAAGGTCGCGACGAGCGTGCCGTCCTCGCCGAACACGTCGACCTCGAGCCCCGGCGTCGTGCCGATGACGCCGTCCGACCGCGGCGTGAAGATGAACGCACTGTTCGTATCGCCGGTGTAGGCCCCGCCGATCTGGATGTCGACGCTGGTGCTCGAGCCGTTGACCGTCGTTCCGGCCGTGAAGCCGAGCGCGCCGAGCGCGGTCCCGCCCGTGGCCGTCAGCGCGGCGGCGGCGCCGGTCCCGGCGGTCTGGAAGTAGAGGCGGTCGTCCGTGACGACGGCGCGCAGGCCGCCGGCCAGCAGACCCGGGTCGGCGTTCAGGACCTCAGCGAGCTCCTCGGCAGTCGCCTGGGAGATCTCCACGAAGTCCGCCGCGTCGAGCGCAACGGTGAAGGTGCCGACACCGCTCGTCAGCTGCAGCGTGTCGCCGTCGCTGAGCGCATACGGGCCGCGGAAGTCGGAGCCCAGGGTCGCGCGCCCCCCACCCAGAGTGCCCGCGTCGTCCGGCGTTGGGTTCAGGCGCGGCGCGAAGTCGAAACCGTGACCGGCGTCCGCGAAGACCTGCAGCGCGCCGAACGAGTTGAGGTTCGCGTTGATGCCATCGATGTCCTTCAGCGCGTCGACGAACTGTCCAACGGTGCTGGTCGAAGCGTCGATCGCGATCTTGTGGGTCTCGAGCTCGCCCGTCTCCAGGCGCGTGACGTTGACGTAGAGCTCACCGTCCTGGACCTCGAACGGTAGGCCCGAGAACGCGAGCAGCTCGTCGGTGACCAGCCCGTCCAGGTCGGAGTCCCTGACGGCGTAGCTCGAGGTCAAGCTCTGGAAGGTGCCGCCGGCCGGCGTGCCGGTGCTGTGCAGCCGGTTCACCTCGAAGATCAGGTTGCGCGCGAGCTCGTCGAACTCGCCCGTGAGGCCCGGGATGAACTCCTCGGCGACCTTCAGGTGACCCGCGACCTTCCCCTGGCGCAGATCGATCGGAACCGGACTGCCCTCGATGAACACCTTCACCGAGCCGTCGCTGGACGCTTCGGAGGTCATCTCGTAGGCGTTCGAGCGACCGACCAGCATGCGGCCGCCCGTCGTCACCAGCGTCACGCCCCCGTCGTCCTCGTGGAAGTTGATGTCGACGTAGCTCGCCAGCTCGCGCAGCTTCTGTTCGCGTGCGTCGCGCAAGTCGTTCGCCGGGAGGCCTGTGGCTTCGGTCTGGCCGATCTCGCGGTTGAGCTGCACCAGCTGCTCCGCGAGCGCGTTGACCTGGCGCACGTCCACGCCGACCTGATTGGCCGTGTCGACGCGAATCGCCTGCATGGTCGAGGCGAGCGTGTTGAACTGGGTCGTTAGCGCGGACGCCTGCTGCAGGACTCCCGTGCGCATCACGAGGTCCTCGGTCGAGGTCGACAGGTCGGAGACCGCGCCGAAGAAGTTCGACAGGCCGGAGCCGATGCCGAAGCCGCCCGGCTCACCCAGCAACGCTTCGACCTCCGTCATGCCGCCGATCGAGGACTCGAGGCTGCTCAGCGAGGCGAGCTGCCCGGTCGTACGCACCAGCAAGAGCGCGTCGGTCGAGCGCGACACCATGCCGCCGCTGACGCCGGAGCCGATCAGTCGCCCGCGCTGCAGCAGCGCGCGGGACGCGCTGACCTCGAGGCGCTGGCGCGAGTACCCCGGCGTGTTCGCGTTGGAGACGTTGTGCCCGATCGTCTCCAGCGAAGCCTGCGAGGTGAGGAGGGCCTTGAGGCCCGTGTTCAGTCCGATGCTCGACATGCGTTCAGGCCTCTGCGTTCACGAGGGACCCGCCCTCGTGCACTTGTTCTTCCGACTCGCAGCCGAGGATCAGCTGCATGAGCTCCGTGTTGACGCGGCGGTGCAGCCCGATGAGGGACGACAGGCGGCGGCGCCGCTTGAGGACGGTCCCCACGAGGTCGCGCAGCTCCTCGCGCAGCGCGTCGAGTCGCTCGCCGTCCGCGCCGAGGCGACGGGCGATGCTCCCTAGCGTCAGCGTGCCCTCGGGCACTCCCCACGCAGCGGCGAGCTCGCCGATCAGCTTCTTGCGTCGCTTCGCGTTGCGCTCGTCCACACCCGGCAGACTCGCGCCCTTTTGGACGGAGCCCTCGAAGCCCTCCGCGTCGTAGCCGCCGAGGGTCAGCTCGAGCTGCTCGATCCACTGGAGCGCCGCTCGCTTGGATTCGATCTCGTTCACGAGGCAGGCCTCGAGGTGGTTGGCCAGGCTGCGAAGATTCATCGAGCCACCTCCGCCGAAGCGGCGTCGGGCCTCTGCTCGCCGTCGACGCGCGCTTGCTTGGCATCGAGGCTGGTCTTCACCATGCCTGCGATCCCGACGTCCCAGCTGTCGGCCAGGGCATCGCCGATGCTCTTGTCCATCCAGCCGCCGAACGAGTCGGCCCCCGGACCCTTCCCGAAGAAGCCTTCGGGGAGCGACTTGCGCATCTGGTTGACCAGCATGGTCGCGAGCAGGCCTTCGAACTTCTTGCCCGCGGCGGAGTGCTCGTCCGGCACGCCCGGTCGCCCGAGCTCCTGCTGATGCAGCGCAGCGATGTCCGCGCCGATGCTCCCGATTCCCTTGAGGTCCATCACATCCTCCGGATCTCAGCGAGCAGCGTTCCGCTCTGGGACATGGCTTGCAGGATCGTGATCATGTCGCGCGGCGTGGTGCCGAGGACGTTGAGCACGTCGACGACCTCTTGCAGCGTCCCGGCACTCGGCGTGAACGTGAGGGCATTGTCCTCCTCGTCCACCGTCAGCGACGTGCGGTCTAGGTTCTGGGTCGTGCCGCCGGAGAACGGGCCCGGCTGGCTCGTCTCGGGCGTCTCGGCGACGGTCACCGTGAGGTTGCCGTGGGTGATGATGCCGGGCTGAAGGCGGACGTCGCCACCCATCACGATCACGCCGGAGCGCTCGTTGATGATGACTCGCGCGACGTTGTCCGAGAGCACCTCCCGGCTGAGGATCGAGAACGCGAAGGCCGCGTGGCTCGACACGGGCAGGTCCGCTGGGACCTTCACTCGAACCGACTTGCCGTCGATCGAGGGCTCGGCCACGTCCCTGTACATCTCGTTGACAGCTTCCGTGATGTGCACGACGTTCCCGAGGGAGTCGTGCGCGGCGCGCAGGTCCAGGTAGAGAAAGCCGTGCTCGCTGACGATGCTCGTCTCGACCGCGCGCTCGACCTTCCCGCCGCCGGGCATCGTGCCAACCGTGACGTGGTTCCGCGTGGCGGTTGCACCCTCTCCCCCGGCGCTGAAGCCGCCGACCGTGATCGGGCCGGAGGCGGTCGCATAGACGTAGCGGCCCGTGATGTCCGTCAGCTCCGTCATGGCGAGCGTGCCGCCCTGCAGGCTGTCTGCGTCTCCGATCGTGGAAGCTCGAACGTCGATCTGCTGACCCGGCCGAATGCCGGCGGGGATCGTCGCCTCGACGCGCACGACCGCGATGTTGTTGGAGGTCAACGCCTGCAGGTCGATGTTGATGTTGCGTGTGAGCAGCAGGTTCTGGAGCAACTGCCTGGCCGCTTCGTTCGTGTCGCCCGTTCCGGCGAGTCCGGTCACGAGCCCGATGCCCATGACGTGGTTCTCTTCCATGCCGCGAACGGTGGCGAGGCTGCTGATCGGCGCGCGGGTCGCCGTGAGGTCCGCGCGGATCGGGGCGGGCTCGAAGCGGCGCGAGCGGCGCACGCGCGAGCTCGAGCGATAGCGCGGCTGGCTCGGAGCCTCGACGGCGCCGTAGGCAGGCAAGAGCGGCAGGCGCTGGTCGACAACGCCCCCGATCTGTCCGTTCTCGGCCGCGTTCGCAGGCACGGCGGTCGCACCCGCCGGGGCTTGCGCCCCGGGCTGCACGGCAGGTTGCGTCGTAGGGCGCGTCGGCGGCGCGTCCTGCGCGATGGACGGCCCCGCGAGCGGAGCCAAGCTGAGGAGGAGGGTGTGCAACATGATGGGTAGGCGGTGCGTGCGGCGTCAGCGGCGGACTAGCAGCCCGTGGTGGAAGTGCTTTCGCCGCAGATCGTCGACATCCACCGAGGATGGGCGATCGAGAACGCAGGCGAATCGGTTGATTCGTCGAGGATCGAGAGCGTCGAACCTCGGCGGAGGGGGGCGATCTGCGGGGGAGTGACGTTCACCACGGGCGGCTAGAACGGCCAGAGCCAGATGACGGCGCTGTGGATCATCCCGCCGAGGCCGAGGCGGTTCGTCGTCTCCGTCGCCGGGCCATTACCGCTGTAGGAGACCTTCGCGTTCGCGACGAGCTCGCTCTCGACGGTGTTGTTCTGGCGGATGTCGTAGCGGCGAACGATGCCGGAGAACTCGATGGTCTTGACCTGCTTGTCGACGCGCACTTCGCGGCGGCCCTTGAGGACGAGATTGCCGTTCGGCAGCGCGTCGACGACGACGGCCGTCAGGCGCGCGGTGAAGTTGCCGCGCTTCTCCTGGCGCGACTCCCCCTTGAAGTCGTCGAGCGAGTTCGCCGCGATGTCGGGCAAGACACTGAAGGCGTTGGGCTTGATGTTGAACGAGTCCAGCGAGTAGTTGAGGTCGGTCTCGCGCTTGAAGTTCGCGCGCTCCTCCTCGAGGACATCGGTCGTCTCCTGAATCAGGATCGTCACGAGGTCGCCCGGCTTCGCTGCCGTCTTGTTCGCGATGAGGCCGAAGGGGCCGTCGCGGTGCGAGTAGATCGAGCCCCGGCGCTCCTGCGCCTCGGCTGAGGTCGCTGCGACGATGACGATGAGCGCGGTGATGGCGTACTTGAGATTCATGGTTCGGTTCTCCTGGATAGCTCGGGTCATTGAAGTTGACTGATGTCGATGCGCACCTGGCCCCGGCCAACGATCCTCGCCGTCAGGTCCTTCTCGGAGCGGAGTACGCGGATGGCGACGATGTCGCCGAGGTAGCCGTTCTGGAGAGCGACGACCTGGGCCTTCACCAGCACCGTTCCTTTCCGGATCGTCAAATGGACGGTCTCTCCCTTCTGGACGGCGACGACGCGCGCGACGTCGCGCGCGAGTACGGGCTGGCCCTTCACGAGCGGGCGCTTGGCCGTCGCACCGGAGAGCTCGATGAGCCCCAGCGGCTCCTCCTGGTAGTCCGCCGTGATCGCGACGCGCTGCTCGACGATGTCCGCAGGTCCGATCTGGTCGCCGCGCTGGAAGTCACGGACGAGCACCGGCACGACGCGGAACAGCTCGACCTGGTACGGGACCCAGACGGTGCGGTAGGGCATCCCGTCGACGACGATCTCGACCGGCACGGACCAGCGGCCCTGCGCTTGCGACGAGCTCATGGCGGCCGCGCCGACCTTCGCGCGCACCTGGACGCTGGACTTCCCCTTGGGAACGACCTCGTCGTCCAGCTCATCGCTGGCCGTGATCTCGATGTCTTGACCCGCGAGGCGCTCCTCGAGGGCACCGAGGGCCGCCGCAGCAATGTCCTCGGAGGAGACGACCGCGGTGAGCGGCGAGACGCGGCAGGTTTCGGAGCCGGCGATGACGATCTCGGCGCCACCGACCTGCTGGCGGACGACCGATTCGACCTTCCACTGGTGAAAGAGGCGCGTGTAGCCCGGCGCCGGCGCGTAGCCGAGCGAGAGGCCTTCGAGACGGGCGACGTCGGCAGCGTTGTCGCCGGTGATCGTCGCGATCTCGCCGAGGGTGATCTCCGCGCCGCTGACCGTGGCTTCGGTCGGGAGCGTGATCGCGATGGAGCTGAGGAGGAGGGTTCCGATGAGCATGGCGGCCACCTAGCGGATCATCTGGTTGACTTGCTGAAGCATCTCGTCCGCGGCGCGGACGGCGCGGCTGTTCACCTCGTAGTTGCGCTGCGCCATGATCAGGCCGACGAGCTCGTCGACGACCTCGACATTGGAGCGCTCGACGTGACGGTGCACGAGGCGACCGGTGCCGATGATTCCGGGGGTCTGCTGCGTCGCGACGCCCGAGCTCGCGGTCTCGCTGTACAGGTTCGCGCCCTGCGCCTTCAGGCCCTCCGGGTTGGAGAAGCGGAACAGGCTGAGCTGGCCGAGGATGGTGCCGACGTCGCTCTCCGAGGTGCGGGTCGTGATGGTGCCGTCCTCGGCGATGCTGATGTCGATGACGTTCGCGTCGACGCGCGGGAAGCTCTGGACGGGATAGCCGTCAGCGTTCACCACCGCGCCGTTCCCGTCCCGGCTGAAGCTGCCGTCGCGGGTGTAGCGGAACTCGCCGTTCGGCAGCTGGACCTGGAAGAAGCCCTGACCGTTGATCGCCACGTCGAAGTTTCCGCCCGTGGTCTCCATATCGCCCTGGCGGAAGCTCTTGCGGCTGCCCGCGATCTCGACGCCGGAGCCGATCTGGAGGCCCGTCGGGTTCATGCCCGCCTGCGAGGTCGGCGCGCCCGGCTCCATGTAGGTCTGGTAGAGCATCGAGCGGAAGTTCAGGCTGCTCCGCTTGAAGCCGCCGGTGTTCACGTTCGCGATGTTGTTCGCGATCGTGTCGACCATCTTCTGCTGCGACTTCATGCCGGAAGCGGAGGTCATCAGGGCTCGAATCATGGTGCGGTGCGGGTTCGGTACTCGGTGGAGAGGTGCTGAGAGGGAGGTGCTGCGGTCTAACGGATCTGCGTCAAGCGGCCGTAGGACTGATCGATCAGGCTCATCACGCTGCGCGCGGACTCGAAGCTGCGCTGGATCGAGATCATCGCGACGAGCTCGTCGATGCTCGACACGTTCGATCCTTCGAGCTGCTGCTGGTGAACCACGGCGTCCGACGGGATCTCGCTGTTGGCGCGAGTGTTCTGGAAGTAGCCGTCGCCGTTCGTGCCCATGGCGGGCATGTTCGTGAAGTCGGTGACCTTGAGCTTCCCGACCTCGATACGTCCCTGGCGTACGACGCCCTGGCCGTCGACGGTGACCATCTCGCCAGAGGGGTCGATCGGGTCGCCGCGCTGCTCAAACGCGACGGGATACCCCTCGGAGGTTTGGAGCACGCCTTCGTCGTCGACGTGGAACGCGCCGTTGCGCGTGTACATCTCGCCGACCGGGCCCTCGACAGCGAAGAACCCCGGGCCCATCAGGGCGACGTGGTACGGGCTCGAGGACGGCTTCAGCAGACCTTGGCTGAAGTCCGTCTGCGAGTTCGTCTTCAGCGCCAGGTCGTTGGGGCCGCCGCCAGGGATCTGCGTCGCCTGGGTTCCCGTCGAGATCCGCTTGTAGGCGTTCGTGTTGACGTTCGCGAGGTTGGCCGTGATGCCCTCGAGGCGACGTTCGTTGGCGCGCGCAGAGCTGACGCCGCTGTAGAGTCCGATGTTCACGAACTCCCTGGAGCAAGGTCGGTGCCAAGTGCGCGAAAGCCCTCTCAGGACCTGACAGCGGCACTTCCGCGGGTCGCGGCCCGGCGCGTTCGCGAACCGCCTTCCGCCGCCCGGAAAGACTTTCCGGGAAGCGAAGATCCGCCCGCGCCCCCGGATGGGGACGCGGGCGGACCGTGCGCGGGTGGGCGCTGTTGACCTAGATCATGTTCACGGCTTCGGCCAGGACCTCGTCCTGGATCGTGATGACCCGGGAGCTGGCCTGGTAGCCGCGCTGAGCTTCGATCAAGCGGACGAACTGTTCAGCCGTGTCGACGTTCGAGTTCTCCAGCGTGCCGCCGATCACCTTGCCGGCCGCTCCGATCTGCGCGACGCCGAGGACGATCTGGCCGCTGTTCGGCGTTCGCCCCCACAGGTTGTCGCCGACCTCGGCCAGGCCCTCGGGGTTCGCGTGCGTCGCGACGCCGACCTGGCCCAGCTGGCGACCCTGGCCGTTCGTGTAGAAGCCCTGGATCGCGCCGTTCTCGAGCACGGAGAGGCTGGTGAGCTCCCCCGCGCCGAAGCCGTCCTGGCTGGCGACGTAGACCTCTGCCGGGGAGCCGAACTGCGTCAGCCCCTCGATCTCTCCGTCGGTGCCGAAGTCCACGGCGATCTGGCTCGTGCCGCCGCCGCCGACGAACTGGACGTCGATGTTGTTGTTCACCGCGCCGAGCCCCGTCGGTGCGCCGTTCTCGTCGAACTGCAGCCCCGTGATCGTCCCGGAGAGCACCGTCCCGGCCCCGTTCAGGATCTCGGGGGTGACGCTCCAGGTCTGGTCGGCCTGACGCTCGTAGGTGAGCGTCAGGGTCTGGGGCGTGCCGGCGTTGTCGTAGATCTCCGAGGAGGTGATGACCGTGTCCGGACCCGTGCCCTCCGTCGTGACGGAGACCGCGTAGGACGACCAGTCCATCTTGCCGGACTGCCCGGCGTTGTCGGAGATCGACAGCAGCAGGTCGCTCTCGCCCGCGGTCTGCGATTCGACGACGAACTGGCCCGCAGCATTGAGGCTGACCTCGGCGTCCGGGTAGAGCGAGTCCATGAACGCGACGAACTCGTCGACGGTCTCGCCGTCGTAGCCGGAGCCGGTCGGGCCGTAGCGGAAGCTGGAGTTCACGGGCGCGCCGTCGGTGTCGACGCCAGAGACGTTGATGACGTCGCCGGGCGCGTAGTCGAACACGTTCCCCGGCAGGTCGTTGAGCGTGGTGACGCCTGGGATCAGGTCCGTCTCGGAGCCCGTCACGAGCGTGGTCGGGATGCCGACCGCGGAGGCCAGGTCGCGGCCCGCCTCGCCCGGGTTGACCTTCAACGTGACCTCTGCGCCGACGCGGCTGCTGGTCACGGCGATGAAGCCGCTGCTGTTCACCGTGGCCTCCACGTCGGAGAGCGCGTCGATCGCCGCCGCGATCGTGTTCACGTTGACGCCGCCAGCTGCGCCGGGGATCTGGACGGTCTGGGGCGCGGCTCCGTTGACGACGATGTCCATCGTCCACGTCTCGCCGGCCGGGATCGGGATCGAGCCACCGACCGTTCCCGCGAGCTGCGCGGGGAGACCGTTCTTCAGGCCGGCGTTCCCGGTCAGGATCTCGGCCAGGGGACCGGTGACCTCCGCGGGCAAGTTGCCCGCCATCTCGACGGCATCGGTGCGCTTGGGCGGGAAGGCTGTCGTCGTGTCGATCGATACGGGCTGTCCGCTCGGGTTCAGAACCCGATAGCCGGTGCCCATCTCGACGAGGTTCTGATTCTGGTCGAGTCCGAACGTGCCCACGCGCGTGAAGAAGTCGGTGTTGCCGTTCGAGAGCGCGAAGAAGCCGCGGCCCTCGAGCGACATGTCGAAGGTGCGCCCGGTCTCGGACAGAGCGCCCTGCTCGAACTCCCGCGTGATCGAACCGATCGCGACGCCCTGGCCCACCTGGGAGGGGTTCTTGCCGCCGAGCGGGCCGTTCGGACCGACCGCGAGCTTCAGCGAGCGCGAGAAGCTGTCGGAGAAGCGCACGGTGGCCTTCTTGAAGCCCGCCGTGTTCGCGTTGGCGAGGTTGTTACCGATGACGTCGATCCAGTCCTGGTGGGACCGGAGCGCCGAGAGTGCTGTGAAGAGTGCGGTTGCCATGGTCAGTACCTATTGCTCGTCGTCCTCGGTGCCGTCGGTGTCCCCATCGCCGGAGTCACCCTCACCGCCGAGACCGTCGTCGCCCATCGAGGGTCCGTTGATCTCGGTCAGGTAGGAGAGCGGGACGCTCTCGCCGTCGATGTTGAGGAACGCCACGGCGTCCTGGATGCGGACGGACTCGACGTCGCCGGTCGTCAGCTCGCCGGTCTCGGGGTGGTAGTAGTCGACGTTCTGCCCGATGAGGCTGCTCGCCGCACTGAGCTGGTTGATCAGCGCGTTGCTCTCCTCGACGGCAGCCATCTGGTCCATCGAGGTGTTGAGGTTCTCCATCTGCTCGAGCGAGGAGAACTGCGCGAGCTGGGCGATGAAGTCCTCGTTCGACTGCGGATTGATCGGGTCCTGGTTCTGCATCTGGCTCACGAGGAGCTGCATGAACGCATCCCGATCGAGATCCTGGCTCGCGTAGCTGGAGCTGTTGCCGATGCCGGAAGAGCCGCTTGTGATTCCTGCGATATCCATGGGTCGTGTCTGTTCAGGCGTAGGTGTCGACGCCGACGTCCTGCGTGGCGCTGGGGTTCGTGATCTGGGGGCCGAGCTGCTCCTCGACGCGCTGCTGCAGCTCGCGGGAGACGTCCTGGCCTTGGGTCCACGCTTCGCCGTCGGGCGAGGCGTGCTGATCGAGGACGAACTCGAAGCTCATCGACTCGAAGCCCTGGTCGGCGAAGGCCGCTTCGAGCTCGGGGATGTGGCGTTCGAGAACGGCGAGGGCCTCCTCGCTCTCGGCGCGGACGGAGGCGAGCACGCCGCCCTGGTCCAGGCTGACGCGGATGCTCAGGCGGCCGAGCTCCGCCGGGTGCAATTGGACGGTCGCCGAGCGCAGGCCCGGGTGCAGGTGCATGCGCAGCTGCTGCAGCACCTGTGAGGCGCGCTGGGCCTCCTGGGCCTCTGAGGCTTCCGTTGGCTGGGCGAGGGTGGTCGTCGTCTTGGCGGAGGCGCGAGGGGTCGCGGCCTCGGTGCGCAGGAGCCCCACCGGCTGGGCGACCGTCGGCGAAGCGGGCCGGGAGCCCCCCGCGGGTGCGGTCGCTGCGGCTCCTTCGACTCCGACGATGCCGGCGCGGAGACCCAGGGCCCCCTGCGCGGCGAGCGGCGCCGCCGCTACCGGAGCAGCGGGGACGAGATTCGGCCCGGAGGCGTCGTCATCGGGGAAGGACGGCGCGGCGCTCTCGGCGATGCGTCCGGACGACTCCATGGTTCTCGCGGCGAGGTGGGCACCGAAGCTGCCTTCACCGGCCTCTGTTGCCGTGGCCTCCAGCGCAGCGGGCGACTCCGCGCCCCGGCCTCTGCGGACCTGAGCTTCCGCCCGGCCCTCGGCATCGAGCCGGCGACGACTGGGGGCACCGTCGGACTGGCGCTCCGCGCGCAGCTCCTCCGGCCGGGCGCCGCGGGATCCGCGTCGCCCTCCGTTCTCTTCGATCTTCCTCGCGCGACGTCGACCGCCGGCCTCGACCGCTCGGTCCAGGCGCTCGACCGGCCCGCGGGTCTCGGTCTGACGTTCAGCGTGGCGCTGTAGGGAGAGAAGGGGCGACCGCTCCGTGCCGAACGGCCGCCCACTGCTTTCCAAGGAAGGGAGACTTGCTGAGTTTCCCATGCCCCCCAGGGAAGCAACGGGGGTGCCAAGCTCGCCACAATCACCTAGATCCTTTCCAGAGAGGTACTTAGGCGCATCCGTGGCGAAGAAGGCGCAAACCGGCCCCTGGCCTTTCTTTCCCCTCCGGGCGAAAGAATGGCCCCGCTAGGGCCATTCCTGCCGATTTCACGGCGCGCATGTTTGCCCCAAGGAACCTTCAACCACCCACAAGGAAACCGATTACTCCCCAGGTACTACCTTGTAAGACCAGCATCCTCGAAGCCCACGAATGTGGACTGTCGGGGTAAGCTCTCCTTGTCCGGACAGGCTCGGCGGCGGCGATGGCCTCCCCGCTGCCGGTCTAGCGGCCCCCGCCGCAGCTCTTCGATCCACTTTCGATCCCGCAGCGACGCTCGTGCGTCGACGTCTCCCCCCCGACTCGCGTCGGCAGATCAGAACATCATGCAGAGACCGATCTTCTCCACCCTCCTCGCCGTCGGCCTGACCGCCGCCGCCGCGCAGGCGCAGCACGCCAAGGTGAGCGCCATCGCCGTGGACTCCGCCGATCAGACACACGTCTGGGCCGCCAACCGTGACAACAACACGGTCTCCCTGGTCGACGTGGACGGTGGAACCGTCCTCGCCGAGATCCCGGTGGGTGAGAAGCCCCGCTCGGTCTCGCTGTCGGCCGATGGAGCCCTGCTGTTCGTCGCCAACCAGCGCGGCAACATCCCGATCTCCGCGAACGCGGTCACCGGCTTCCCGCCGAACGCGGACGCCGGCACCGTCACCGTGATCGACACGGCCACCCGCTCGGTCCTCACGACCATCGGCGACGTCGGCGTCGAGCCCTACGGCGTCGCGGTCGCCCCGAACGGCAAGTACTTCGCCGTGACCACCTTCCGCTCGGCCACCGTTCGCTTCTACGACGCGACGACGCTCCAGCCCCTGGTGACGCTCGAGTACCCGGCCAACCTGAACTTCATCCCCGCGCCGCTGACGATCCTCGACATCGACGAGAACCGCGACGGAATTCCGGACATCGGTGAGCCCCGCGGCTTCACGATCATGTCCGACAGCGCGAAGATGTACGTCACCCACAACCGCTCGCCGTACATCTCGGTGCTCGACGTGACGCTCGACGGACAGGGCCTGCCCACCGCGGTCGCCGTCGCCTCGAAGATCTCGATGAACGACTACGCGTTCGATGTGATCCTCAACCCGACGCCGGTCCAGACCGTGCTCAGCCAGGGCCTCCCGCGCTTCGCGGAGGACATCGCGGTGTCGCCGGACGGCACCCGCGCGCTGGTTCCGCACGTGCTCCACAACATCAACCACGACGTCAACCACAACTGGAACGGCGCGATCGACGGCGACTTCGCCAACCGCGTCTACCCGGCGCTGACGATCCTGGACGCGGCCAACGGCAGCTACAACCAGCCCGGCGACACCTCGGGCCGCCTGCACCACGAGCTCACCGACTCGCTCGAGCCGGCCGGCTACAACTCGTTCGGCTTCGCCCACACGATGAACAGCACGGGCAACCCGCTGCTCATCGGCGGAACGAACACCCCCATGCCCGGCGGATCGGTCGACCTCCAGGTCACCGGCATTCGCCCCGGCGACACGGTCTCGTTCCTCGTCGGCACCGGCGAGCGCAACGACGACATGGGCCCGGCGGGCTTCCGCTACGTCCGCGCGCGCGCGATCTTCCCGAGCGCGAACGGCACCTTCTCCCTCAACCTGCCGAACACGGCGGCCATGAACGGCCTCGTTCTCATCGCGCAGGCCTTCATCGTCGACGGTCAGACCGGTGAGCAGGGCTTCTCGAACGCGGTCCGCATCCGCCTCTCGAACGACACCTACGGCGCCAACAAGATGGGCTACCGCGCGGGCCAGCCGTCGCGAGTCCTCTACAACGCCGCCGGCGACAAGGCGATCATGCTGAACCGCGGCTCGGAGGATCTCTTCCTCTACGACATCAACGGCTCGGACATGGCGCTACGCAACGTGTTCCCGGAGCGCATCGACTTCGAGGAGCGCGCCGCGCTCGACGAGACCTCGCCCATGGGCGACCTGCCGCTCGGCATCACGATGGTCGAGGACGCCACGACTGACAACGACGACGCTCTCGTCTACGTCATCAACGAGGTGACCCGCACCATCAGTAGCCTGCGCGTCGACTTCACGACGGGCGCCATCGTCGAAGAGAACCCCCAGGTCAAGACAATCACCGGCGTGGATACGTTCACGACCGCGGTCCGCACCGGCCAGGAGATCTTCGAGGACGCCTCGCGCGCCCAGACCACGGGCAACTTCAACAACTCCTGCGCGAGCTGCCACTTCGAAGGTGGCGCGGACGGCAACGTCTGGCAACGTCCGGCGGGCCCCCGCTCGACGATGCCCGTCTACGGCGGAACGCTCGGCACCGGCCTCCTGCTCTGGAAGGGAACTCGCCTGCACATGGGTGAGACCGGCCCGATGTTCGGCGGCGAGAACGGCGGCCAAGGCGACTTCACGGACGAGGAGCAGATGGGCCTGATCCAGTACCACGAGATCATCCCGTTCCCGCTCAACCCGAACCGCAACGCGGACATGACCCTGACGGCGCAGGCCTCGCTGGGTCGCGACCTGTTCTTCGGTAAGAACGACACGGGCCTCAACCCGACGC
>CAYGST010000057.1:0-14992 GCA_964352415.1 uncultured Planctomycetaceae bacterium
TGCGCGCGGAGGGACGTGAGCTGCGCGGCAAGTGGGCAACGTTCTGGCTCGACCGTGACGAGTGGCTCGACAAGACGCAGCAGTGGCTTGATGGGGAGGAGGTCGAGGATCGCCCCGAGGTGCCGATGGGCCCGGATCCCGCCGCGGCGATCCCCGATCCGCTCGCGCCGACGCTCTTCGGCAAGTACGACGCCTCGAAGGCGTCGCGCGTGCTCAAGGAGATCTACCTCGAGGGGGACATCCAGTACACGATCGATGGTGAGCGCGTCGCGGAGATGGAGGCGTTCTACGTCGACCTCGTGCTCGGCCACGGGTGGATCCAGGAAGCCGAGCTCTACATCGACGCGAAGGCGGGCAGCATCCGCGCCAAGCTCGCGGTGCGCGCGGATTGGCTGCGCCACTCCGCCGACGGGAGCCTCTCCGCGGACCACGCCGAGGTGACCTCCTGCAACTTCGCCGAGCCGCACTACTACATCCGCACCCGCAACCTGCGACTGACCCCGGTCGGCGACGGCTCGTCGGTGTGGGACGTGCTGCTGAAGGACAACGCAGTCGTGTTCGACAATGGCCTGCGCGTCCCGTTGCCCAAGGTGCACTACAAGAGTGACGGCAAGGGCCGCCCAACGTTCGGTGGTCTGCGAGCGGGAAACTCGGCGCGCTTCGGCTCCTTCGTCGAGGCCTCCATCGACGTGGACGTGAGCGACACCATGGCGGAGACCTTCGCGCCGTTGCTCAACTCCACCGCGGAGGAGATCGACAGCCGCTACCGCCTGCGGGCTTCGTACTACGGCAATCGAGGGCTCCTGCTCGATCAGCGCTTCAAGGTCACCGCCGGGGACCACTTCTGGATGGACACGTTCCTCAACGGGATCTACGACTCCGGCGAGGACCGCGGCTTCCTACGCTACAAGGAGAACACGGACAGCGAGCTGCGCTGGCAGCTCTCGACGCTCGGCCGGTACGGCATCCGCGAGGGGGAGTGGGTCGACTTCCAGGTCGCGACGCAGAGTGACCTCGGCGTGCAGGCGGAGTTCGAGGAGAGCCAGTTTGTGGCCTACGAGCGGCGCGACACCTTCGCCCGCTGGCGCAAGGACGACGGCGAGCTGTACTACAGCGCGATCGCGCGCTATCGCATCGACGACTTCCGCAACGAGGTCGAGCGGCTGCCCGAAGCCGCGGTCCTGCGGAGCCTGACCCCGGTCGCCGAGGTGTGGGGGCAGCCGCTCCTCTACAGCGCGAGCGCCGACGTCGGTTACCTGCGCGTGCGTCAGTCGAACGAGGGCCCGATCTCACCGTTCGACCCGAACCTCGACCCGTCGCTGGGCAACCGCGACTACTTCCGCGCGGACACGCGGCACAGGCTCGAAGCGCCCTTCGACCTCGGTGTGGGCGGCGTGCGCGTCTCGCCCTACACCTCGGTCGCAGCGACCGCCTGGGGCGAAGGCGTCGTCGAGGACGACTCCCCGACCCGCGGCGCCGTGATCGCCGGCGTCGAGGCTCAGACGAACCTCTTCCGCACGTGGAAGTACGGCATCGTGAACTCCATCACGCCGTTCGCTGGGGTCCGCGGCGACCTCGCAAGCTTCGAAGAGAACGGCGAGCAGATCCAGGTGGACCCGCTCGACGACCCGCTCGTCGGGCGCTTCGTCGACCTCGGCGTGCGAGGGCGCTGGCGCGTGCCGGGCGGCAACCGCTACCTCGACGCCTCGATCCGTCAGTCGCACGCGGACGACGTCGCGGCGGGGCAACAGGATGGCTGGCAACCGGCGCGCGTCCTCGCCGAGCTTGTCGCCGTGTACCAGGGCGTGCCCTTCGCGATCACACACGATGCCCAGTACGACTTCGACGACGGTGAGACGCCGCTGTCGTACACCTCGCTCAGCCTGCTGCCCGTCTACGACCTCGGTGTCGAGGTCTCCTACAACCGCGGCCTCGATGCGAATCGCAACGTCCTCTACGACGCCATCGGGGTCGGCGCGCGGTGGGACGCCTCGCGCAAGTGGCAGTTCGAGGGTCAGCACAGCATCTCGCAGCTCGACGGGCAGGCGCTCTCGACGAACGTGATGCTGCGCCGCATCGGCCACGACTTCATCTTCGAGCTGGTCTACGGCTTCCGCTCCGGAGAGGGCGGGAGCTCGATCGCCTTCAAGTACCGCCCGCTGCTCGGCTGGAACCCCTCCAACTTCGGCTTGATGCAGGTGCTGCAGCGCGCGCGCCTGTAGGGATCGCTCGGCCGCGTCGCCGAGGGGTCGGCTCGGAGCCCGCATGGGGGACCCGGCCCTTGGACTCAGCGCCGAGAAGCGCCGCCGCCCGCGGGGGGAATCCGGCACAATGGGCGCCTTCATCGGCCCCCCGTTCCCCTCCGATCGATCCGTGCTCGCCCTCTTCAGCGACTTCGCCTTCACCGAGCTGCTCGTCATCGCAGCCATCTCCGTGATGGTCTTCGGACGCGATCTCCCGCGCGTCGCGGCCAGGGCGATCGTGCAGTTCCAGAAGGCGCGCCGAGCCCTGCAGTCGGTCTGGCGCGAGTCGGGGATCAGCGAGGAGGTCCGGCGCGTGCAGCGCGAGATGGAGCAGACTGCCGACACCGTTCGCAAAGCGGCGCCGACGGGCCTCGCGCGCGACGCCTTCCGCGAGATCGAGAAGGACGTGCGTGACATCGACATCGAATCCGCGCCGCCCGCCGTGGACGCCGCCGAGCAGTCGCTCCCCCCGGCGTCCAGCGCGCCGCCGCTGGGCGTGAGCACGGAGGAGGTCGAATCGCGCTCTCCCGAGGCGCACGCTCCCGCAGAGGTGGGCCCCGAGTCCGCGCCCGAACCTCCCGCGCCCGAATCCGCGGCCGTCGACGAACCGGCGGGAGAGGCCGAACGCCGTCCCGCCTGGTACCCGAAGAACGAGGACCCCTTCGGCCGCCCGACGGACTGAATGTTCACGCTCGGCTACAACACGAACGGTCTCGCGCATCACCGCCTGACCGACGCCTTCGACCTGCTCGCCGAGCTCGGCTACGGCGCCGTGGCGCTCACGCCCGACGTGGGCCACCTCGACCCCCTGCGGGCGACTCCGCAGGAGGTCGCGGCGACTCGCAGGCAGGCCGAGTCGCTCGGGTTGCGCCTCGTGATCGAGACCGGGGCGCGCTTCGTCCTCGATCCGACCCGCAAGCACTTCCCGACGCTGCTCGAGGACGCCCCTGCCGACCGCGCGAGACGCCTGGACTTCCTGCGCCGCTGCGTGGACCTCGCCGCCGACCTCGGCGCGCCGCTCGTCTCGATCTGGTCGGGGATGGCGCCGGACGGCCAGGTGGCCAGGGACGGGAAGGCCGCTGGAGAGCGGCACTGGGACCGGCTCTGCGAGGGCCTCGTGCCCTTGCTCGAGCACGCGCGGGGGGCGGAGATCCAGGTGGGCTTCGAGCCCGAGCCCGGCATGTTCGTCGAGCGCCCCTCGGAGTACACGACTCTCCTGGAGCACCTCGGCGCCGCGGGCGAGGACCTCTGGCTGACCCTGGACGTGGGCCACCTGGTCGTCACGGGAGACCTGCCCGTGGACGTCGTCGTTCGCGAGAATGCGGCTCGCATCAGGAACGTGCATCTCGACGACTGCCCCGCCGGGGTCCACCGTCACGGCCTCTTCGGGACGGGTGACCTCGACCTTTCTTCGGCGCTAAGCGGCCTCAAGGAAGTTGGTTATGACGGTGTGGCGAGCGTCGAGCTGTCTCGCGACAGCCACCGCGGTGCCGAGGTGGCCAGGCAAGCTCTGGGTCAATTGCGAGCAGCGATGCCCTGAGACCGCTTGATCTCTGCGCGCCGAGCCGCGCAGAATCAGGCGTCGGTTCACACGACGTTCACCGTTCGGGTGTTCGCACCGACTCCCTACCGCAAGAGGTCCATGGTCCACCCGAAGCTCCAGGTCTGCCCCACCCGCATCGACGGCACCCCCGTCCTGTTCGCGCACAAGGTCGACAAGCAGCGCTGCCAGGAGCGGCAGCGGCAGCGCTACCACAAGTGCTTCACCTGCGCCTGGAACCACAACCAGGTCTCGCTGCACGGCGAGCCGAAGGACCAGCCGGAGCCCTCCACGGCCGCCCACGGGGTGCGCGCCGCCGCCTCCGCCGGCTGACCGGGTTCCTGCAAGGGGCCCCACGAACGGTGAGGGGCCCCTTCGAGTCCGGCTCCGCTCAGCCGCCCGTGCGAATCGCGCGGACCGAGTCCGTGCGGTTCATGCGCCACACGGGATAGGCGCCCGCGAGCAGCGTGATCGCCACCGCGGCGAGCGGGACGATCCAGAGCCAGGGGCCGGCGCCGCGCGAGATGAGCTCGAGACCGGACAGCCTCTCGAGCGCGCGTAGCAGGATCGGCGTGAGCAGCGAGCCGAGGCCGGTCCCCAGCAGGCCTCCGAACAGTCCCATCGCCCCGGACTCGAGCCAGACCATTCCGCCGACTTGACTGCGGCTGGCCCCGAGCGCGCGCAGGACGCCGAGCTCCTTGGCGCGCTCGAGCGCCGAGAGCAGTTGACCGTTCAGGACGCCGAGCGCAGCGAGCAACGCGGTCAGGCCGAGGATCAGGTCGAACAGCAGGAAGTCGCGCTGGATGTCCTTCACCTGGATGTCGAGCAGCTGCGGCCCCGTGAGGAACTGCGGCGTGCCCTTTCCGGCGAGCAGGTCGAGCACGACTGCGCGGACGGCGCCCGGGTCGCTGTCGTCCGCGAGGCGAACGCCGACCATCTCAGTCGTTTCGTTGTCCACGCAGAAGAAGCTCTTCATGTAGCGCTCGGAGACGACGCCGTACATGCGCTCGTCCGGCGCGGGGAAGTAGCCGTACTCGTCGCTGACCGCGAGCACCTGGAATTGCACGACCTTGCCAGCGCCGGTACGGACCGGGATGCTGTCGCCGGCAAGGTAGCCGAGGTCGTTCGCGACCCGCTCGGAGATGATGATCCCAGGCTCCTGGTTGAAGCGCTTCACCAGGGTCGGGTCCTTGGCGAACACGCCGTAGCCCCGGAGCTCCGAGGCCGGCATCCCGATCATCAGGAACGGTGCGTACGCGCGGGCGCTGCCGGGCTCCACCCCAACAACCTCGGGGAGCTGGCGCAGCGCGGCGGCGAGCTTCGCGAAGTTCGTCTCCGGGAGGTCGCGGACCCAGAGCTTGTTGGAGATCGCGTCATCGGACCACGTGTCGACCTCGCCGCGCAGGCTCGCGGTCATCCCCTTGAGGCCGATGAACGCGGAGCACACGAGAGCGATCGCCGCCGCGGAGACGGCGATGCGACGCGGATTCGCCGACATGGTGTGGGTCGACATCGACCCGGCGAACGGAAACATCGCGGTGAGTGGCCGCGCGACGAGCCGGCACAGGCCGGCGATCGCGCCGGGCACCAGCAACGGGATCGCGAGCAAGAGCCCGAGCACGACGACCGCGAGCAAGAGCGACCCGATGAGCGTCTCATCGGGCTTGCCCACAACCGGCACGATCGTGAAGTAGAGCGCGGGCAGGACGATCGCGATCAGGAGCGCCGCAAACAGGTGGAAGCCAGTGGCCCCGCTCGTCTGCATCGCCTTCTCGCCGCGCAGCGCCTCGACCGTGCTCGCGCCGCGGGCGCGCAGCAGCGGGAACACGGAGCCGATGAGCGCCGTGCACACGCCGAGGAGCGTGAGGGGAACGACGGCTAGCGGGACGTTGAACTCGGGGATGTGCTTGCCGACGCCGAGCGTCGTCACGCCGATCTCTTGCAGCGAGTAGGCGAGGCCAATACCGCCAGCGAGTCCGAGCAGGCCCCCGACGCCGCTGAGGATCAGCGCCTCGAGGAGGAAGATGCGGGCGATCTGCCGACGGCCCGTGCCCAGCGCGTGCAGCACGCCGACCTCGCGAATGCGCTCGACGAGTGACATCGAGAGGGTGTGGAAGATCACGTACAGCCCGAGCATCAGCGCGAGCAGTCCGGCCATGTACACGCCATTGCGGTACGCGCGCTCGTCGGACGCTTGGCCGACGACGACGCTGCGACCGATGTCGTAGGCGAACGACCCCGCGAGCTTCGCTTCCAGCGACTCGATGTTCGCGACGGGGTCCGGCCGCACCCAGAACCGAGGGTTCGTGCGGGCGCCGCGGAAGAGCTGCTGCCCCCAGCTGAACTCCGCGATGGCGACCTGACCGCCGGCGCGCCGTCCGAGCTTCTCGGGCGCGAGGATGCCGACGATCTCGAAGGTGAACGTGGGCGGCAGCTCGCGGTTCGCCTGTGCCTTGCGCTGCATCTCGCCATCGACGCAGACGAGCGGCGCGGAGCGGGGCGGTCGCGACAGGTCCAGCCGGCTGCCGACCTCGAGCCCGAGCTGTTCGGCGAGCTTCGAGCCGATCAGCAGCTGCGGCCCGTCCGCTTCCGGATCGAGGTGGTCGCCGTCCAGCAGGCGGTAGGCGTCCATGCGCGGGAGGACGCGCGACTCGACGGCGATCAGTCGAGCGGTGGTCGTGTTGCCGTCGCGCCCGGCCTTGAGCGGTTCACCCACAGGACGCGTGAGCACTTCGTTCTGGAAGAACGCCGCGGCGCCCGCGATCTCGCTGATCGCGTCGAGCTTGCCGCGCGGGTCCTCCAGCCCCGGGGAGGGGCTGACCTCGAGCTCGGGGCGCCAGTCGTTGCCTTCGTAGCGTTGCTTCAGCCCCGCCACGGTGTTCATGTCCAGCGTGTAGACCCCGACCACCGTGGCGATGCCGACGGCGATACCGAGGATCGAGAAGAAGGTGCGCGCGGGATGCTGGAGCAGGTTGCGCCGCGCGAGCGTCGTGGCGAGGCCCATCAGATGTGGAGCTTGGCCAGCGTCTCGTGAACTTGTTCGACCGGGATACCCGGTCCTCTCAGCTCGAGGTCGGGGGAGAGCTCGCCGTCGACCAGGAACAGCACGCGGTCGGCGAAGGTCGCGTCGCGCGGGTTGTGCGTGACGAGCAGGATCGAGCGGTTGTCCTCGTCCCGTAGCTGTCGCAGGAGCTGCATGACCTCGAGGCCCGCTTGCTGCGCGAGGTTACCGGTCGGCTCGTCGCAGAGGAGCAGCGGCTGGTTGCCGACGAGCGCGCGCGCAATCGAGACGCGCTGCATCTCACCGCCGGACAGCTCGTGCGGGAAGGCGTCCTCGCGTCCGCCGAGGCCGAGGCGTTCGAGGATCGCGAGGATGCGCTCGCGCTCCTGCCCCGCCTGCTTGCCCTGGATCGCGAGCGGCACGCCGACGTTCTCCAGCACCGTGAGGTTCGGCAGCAGGTTGAAGAACTGGAACACGTGCCCGATCGTGTCGCGGCGCAAGCGGGTTCGCTGGGCCTCGCTGATGTCCTCGAGCGCGACGCCGGCCAGCGTGGCCTTCCCGCCGTCGACCTCGTCGAGTCCGGCGAGCACGTGCAGGAGCGTCGACTTGCCCGAGCCGCTCGGGCCCATGACGCAGACGAACTCCTGCTCGGCGACATCCAGGGAGAGGCCCTTGAGGACGGCGACCTGCTGGTCGCCTTGCTTGAAGAAGCGGTAGAGCTCGTGCGCGCTCGCGAGGGTGGTCATAAGGATCCAGCTGAGGGGTGGTGCGGCCGCCGGGATTCTAACCAGGGGGCTCGCGCGGGCCGTTCGGAGCGGCCGCGGAACCGGCGGCCTCGGACCGGGTTCTCACCGCGCCCGAACTTCCCCTACTCTTCGGGCGTCACCCCAGCCGACCTGAACGATCGAAGGGCCGCGCTGCGCGCCACGTCGCCACGACTCCGAATCTCGCCATGCTGAACCTCCTCCTGACCGCCGGACTCCTCCTCGCCCCGTACCAGGAAGCACAGGAAGGGCCTGAACCCCCGGACCCGGCCGTGGTCGCCGCGGCGATCGCGGAGCTCGAGGCGGCCTTCGACGACGGCAAGGCTCCCGAACGCATCGCTGCGATCGAGGCGCACGCGGAGATCAACGACGCCGAGGTCGTGAAGTGGATCGAGAAGGGCTTCAAGGACAAGGACGCCGGGGTGAAAGCGGCCTCGATCGAGGCCTTCCGCTGGCTGCCGAACGCGAAGGCGCTGAAGGCGCTGCACACGGCCCTCCAGAAGGACAAGACCATCAAGAAGGACGAGGCGCTCTACGCAGAGCTCGTGAAGGCGATCGGGCAGCACGGCGATGCGTCGTCGATCGACATCCTCCTCGACGGCGCGACGGCGTCCACGCCCAAGAGCGTGAGCATCGCGCGCATCTACTCCCTCGGCCACATCCGCGACAAGCGCTCCGTCGAGGAGCTGATGGACCTGATGAAGCGCACGGGCGGCGTTCGCGGCAACAAGGGTGGCGGTCGCGGCGGTCAGCCGATGATGGCCCAGTTCCAGGCGTCGCTGCATGTCCTCACGGGCGAGAACTTCGGGCGCGACGAGCAGGCCTGGACCAAGTGGTGGAAGGAGCATGGCAAGGACTTCGAGGTCGCCGACAAGGCGACGGGGCTCGATCCCAAGATCGAGCGGGCCTGGACGAAGTACTGGTCGAAGCCGAAGGAGGCGAAGGACGACGCCGGCGACGAGAAGAAGAAGCGTCGCCGCGGTGGCGACGACCCCACGGACGGTGAAGACGTCGAGGGCGCCTGAGCTCATCGGCTGACGCTACACAGGAAGCGGCCCCCCGGAGCGAGTCTCGCTCCGGGGGGCCGCTTCGCTTGGCCGTCGCGGGCCCTGGCGCGGCGCGCGCCGCTTCAGCGCGACCGCGAATCAGCGGAAGCCGCCGCCCGCCTCGTCCCGCGTGACGTACTCCAGCAGCTCGACGACCTGCTCGGGGCGTTCGCAGACCGCCAGGGCGGCCGCGTCGACCTCCTTCAGCGCGTGGGTGTGCTCGGGTCCGTGCACGACGATCAGCGGCTTGCCGAGCGCGGCGGCGTAGCCCGCGTCGAAGGCCGCGTTCCACTGCTTGTACCTCTCGCCGAAGCGCACGACGACCACGTCGGCCTTCGCGAGCGCGGTGCGAGTTCGAATCGCGTTGACCTGCGCGCCCTTTCGGTCCTTCCAGAAGGGCTCGTCCTCTTCGCCGAGAACGCGCACGCCGACCTCGTCGCTGGCGGCGTGATCGGTGATGGGGGCGGTGAAGCGGACCGGGAGCTGCTGCTCGGCCGCGGCGCCGCGGATGCGGTCGCGCCAGTCGCTGTGGATCTCGCCGGAGAGGTACACCTGCCAGGGGCTCGTGGCGGTCATCGAGGTCGTGTTGGGGCTCGAGGAGAGGGGAGGGACGCGCTCTCTCCCGAGGATAGGAAACCACGCGTGGATTGGCGACGAACGCGCACGTGCGGCGGCTCGGGACCTGATTGCTCAGCTCGAACGGCCGATATCGCTGAACCTGGCTAGGCTCGGCGGATTCGTCGCACGCCCGCAGCGTGCGACGTTCGGATCCCCATCGCGATCGACACATCCCCATGATTCCCACACGCGCTCTCTTCGCTCTCTTCTCCGTCGTCTTCTTGTCGCTCGGCGCGGCCGCGCAGGAGGAGCTCGATCCCGAGCAGCTCTCCTCGATGCGAGCGCGCTCGATCGGCCCCGCCGGGATGAGTGGCCGCGTCGCCGCGGTCTGCGCCTCCGAGACGAACCCGAACCTGATCTACGTCGGCGCCGCGACCGGTGGCGTGTGGAAGTCGGTCGACGGCGGCCTCTCCTTCGACCCGATCTTCGACGACCAGCCGGCCGCCTCGATCGGCGCCGTGCAGATCTTCCAGGCGGCGCCGGAGATCGTCTGGGTCGGAACGGGCGAGGGCAATCCGCGCAACTCGACCTCGGTCGGCAAAGGCATCTTCCGCTCGCTGGACGGCGGAAAGAGCTGGACCCACCTCGGCCTGGAGAAGAGCGAGAAGATCCACCGCATCATTCTGCACCCGACGGACCCTGACACGGCCTGGGCCGGTGCGCTCGGGCCGACCTGGAGCGACGGAGCGGAGCGCGGCGTCTTCAAGACGACCGATGGCGGCAAGAGCTGGCGCAAGGTGCTCTACGTCGACGAGCGGACGGGCTGCGCCGACCTCGTCGTCGACCCGCGCAACCCGAACAAGATGTTCGCGGCCATGTGGTCGCACCGCCGGGAGCCGTACATCTTCACTTCGGGCGGCGAGGGCTCGGGGCTCTACGTCACGCGCGACGGCGGCGAGACGTGGGACCGGCTCAATGGGAAGAACGGTATGACCGGCGGCGAGCTCGGACGCATCGGCCTCGCGATCGCGCGCTCCCAGCCGGACACGATCTACGCGCTCGTCGAAGCGGAGCAGAACAGCCTGCTGCGCTCGGACGACGGCGGCTCGAGCTGGCGCACGATGAACTCGGACAACGACGTGGCCCAGCGCCCGTTCTACTACGCGGACATCCGCGTCGACCCGAAGGACCCGAACCGCGTCTACAACATGTCGTCGACGGTGCGCGTCTCGTACGACTCCGGGCGCAACTGGTCGTCCTTCATCCCGTACAGCCTGATCCACCCCGATCACCACGCGCTCTGGATTCACCCCGAGCGTCCCGAGTTCATGATCGATGGCAACGATGGCGGGGTCGCGATCACGACTGACCGCGGCGCGACGTGGAGGTTCTGCCGCGCGCTGCCGCTCGCGCAGTTCTATCACATCGCCGTGGACAACGACGTGCCCTACAACGTGTACGGCGGCATGCAGGACAACGGCTCCTGGCGCGGACCGAACGACGTGTGGGAGAACGGCGGCATCCGCAACTTCCACTGGCAAGAGGTCGGCTTCGGCGACGGCTTCGCCACGGTCCCGCTGCCGCAGGACTCGACGAAGGGCTACGCGATGAGCCAGGGCGGCTCTCTGTTCCGCTGGGATTCGGTGACCGGAGAGCGGCGCATGATCCGTCCGGTCGGACCCGAGGACGTCGAGCTGCGCTTCAACTGGAACGCGGCGATCGCGCTCGAGCCCTTCGACTCCGAGAACGGCGTGTACTACGGCAGCCAGTTCCTGCACCTCTCGCGGGATCAAGGCGCGAGCTGGGTGACGCTCAGCCCCGATCTGACGACGAACAACCCGGAGTGGCAGAAGCAGAGCGAGAGCGGCGGGCTCACGCCGGATGTGACCGCGGCGGAGAACTACTGTTCGATCCTGACGATCGCGCCGAGCGCGCTCGACAAGCGGGTCGTCTGGGTCGGAACCGACGACGGGCGCGTGCACGTGACGCGCGATGGCGGCGAGACGTGGACGAGCGTCGAGGAGAACGTCCTTGGCGTCGCGCGCAACACCTGGGTGCCGCACATCGAAGCCTCGAAGTACGACGCGGCGACGGCGTTCGCCGTGTTCGACGACCACCGCCGCGGCGACTGGACCACGCACGTCTACCGCACGACGGACTACGGGAAGAGCTGGGTCTCGCTCGCCGCGCCGAACATCGACGGGTACGCGCACTGCCTCGAGCAGGACCCGGTGGACGAAGACCTGCTCTTCCTCGGCACGGAGTTCGGCCTGTGGGTCTCTGTCGACGGCGGTCGCGAGTGGTTCAAGTGGACGAGCGGGCTGCCGACTGTCGCCGTGCGCGCGCTCGTCGTGCAGCAGCACGAGCATGACCTCGTGATCGGGACGCACGGCCGCGCTGCTTACATCCTCGACGACATCAGTCCGTTGCGCGAGATGGCGCACGAGGTCCGCGAGGCGCCGCTGCACCTGTTCTCGGTCAATCCGGGACAGCAGCATCGCACGATGCAGACCGGCGCTTCGCGCTTCCCCGGCACGGAGGAGTTCCGCGGCGAGACGACGCGCTACGGCGCGGCGATCACGTACTGGATGAACCTCGAGGCGGCGGGGGCCGCCGGGGGAGAGGCGAACGACGCGGACGACTCCGCTGGCGAGGACGAGCCGTCGCTGGAGGAGGACGGCCCCGAGAGTGCGGCGGTCGCCGACAGCGAAGCCGCCGAGGCGGAGGAGCCCGACGCGCCGGAGCTCGTGCTCGAGATCTTCGACCTCGAAGGCAACTCCTTGCGCACCCTTCGTCCGGACGCGAAGGACGGGCTGTCACGCACCTACTGGAACCTGCGCCGCGACGGCTTCCGCCGGCCTGGCATGCCGAAGAGCTGGAAGTCGCGGCCGTCTGGCCCCGAGGTTCCCCCGGGGCGCTACCGCCTCGAGCTGCGCTACGGCGAGCACGAGGCAGCCGCGGAGTTCGAGGTCCTGCCCGACCCGCGCGCGGCCATGTCCGCCGAGGGCTACGCGGCGCGCTGGGAGGCGCTCCAGCGACTCGGCGCGATCCAGGAGCGAGTCGCCGAAGCGGTCGATGCGATCGACCGCACCGCGGCCGACGTGAAGATCGTCCTGCAGAAGCTCGACGAGGATCAGGACCCGGACGTCGACAACCCACACCAGGCGATCATCGAGCAGGCCGAGGCGCTGGAAGAGGCCCTCGAGTCGGTCCGCGAGCGCTTCGTCGGGGTCCGCAACACCAAGGGCATCAACCGCAGCTCGGACACCGTGGTGGGGGCGCTCGGCACCGCCTCCTGGGGACTCGGCTCCTCCTGGGAGGCCCCTTCACCGGCTCACATGCGCCGCCTACGGGACGCGGAGAGCACTTTCGAGGCGGTGATTCCCGATTTCAACAAGGTGCTGGAGCAGGATCTCTCGGCTCTGCGGGATGCCGTCGATAAGGCGGGTGTGCGGCTCCTTCCGGAGCGCTCGACTCTGTAGTCACGACCGCGAATCCACCCTCTGCGCGAAGTACCTCCGGCGAAGCATTTGACATCGCCGCTTCACTGCGCTTCGATTCCCGCACCTTCTCTTCTCCGTTACCCCGTATTCACGAGAGAAACGCACACACATGAAGAAGCTTACGACCTCGATTCTCGCTGGCCTGACGATGCTCTGCGCCACCTCCTGCCTCGGCTCGAACCAGATGTTCAACGGCTTGAACGACTGGAACCAAGAGGCGACCGGCAACCGCTGGGCCAACGAGCTGATCTTCCTCGGCTTGAACATCATCCCGGTCTACGGCATCGCCTACCTGGCCGACATCGTCATCTTCAACTCGATCGAGTGGTGGAGTGGCGACGAAGCCGCTGAGTAGTCAGCGACGATCGACAACCCTCTCACGAGGGTGCGAAGGCCCGGCTCAGCCGGGCCTTCTGTCGTTGGTGCCGAGCCCGTCCACCACTGGCGAGGAATCCTGGATTGCGCCAAGGTGGATCGCTGAGCTTCGTTGGTCTCCTGAGAATCGTCGGCCGAACCCACCTGCTCTCCCCATGAAACGCATCGCACTGCCCTCCGTGTTCCTCGTACTGGCCGCCCTGGCGGCCTTCGCCGCGTCGGCGCCAGCCCCGGAGAAGGCAAACCTCACGCCGGAGGCGCTGCGCGAGGTGGCGACCCACGTCGTCGTCGGCGAGGTCCGCGCGATCTATTCGCGCACAGTCCGCGACGGATCCTGGGAGGTGACGCATCACATCGCCGAGGTCGCGCCGTCGAACGTCGAGAAGGGCAAGATCGCTGCGCCCGACGGGGACGACGGAGCCGGGCTGGTCTACGCGCGCTACTGGACGCGGCGCTGGACGGGCTTCTTCTCGGCACCGCCGTCGACGAGCGGGCACCGGGGCGTTCCCGCGGTCGGTGAGACGCTGCGGATCTACCTCGCGCGCAACGCGTACGATGGCTTCTACACCGACAACGACGACGGCGGCTTCAACGTCATCGGAGCGAACGGCTTCGAGCGCCTGAAGGCGGAGGCGAAGACGGGGAAGAGCAAGGGCTGAACGCCGGGCCCTCCCGCCGGGGGTCACACGGAGGGGTGCGCGCTGGTGCCCGCGAAGTTCGGATCCCGGCCGCTAGCAGCCGGCCGCTCCGAGGATCTCCTCCTCGGTGAGGAGGCGCGGCGTCTTCTTGGCGAGCTCCAGGACGCGCCCGACGGCGTCGTCGCTGGCTTCCTTGCCGCGCTTCTCGAGGTACCACTGCACGTTCGACTTGCCGGACATCGGCCCGACCTGGATCACCTGCTCGAGGCCGAACATGTCGGCGGGGACGCCGGAGTAGACGCGGTTGGCGAGCCAGGTGTCGCCCTTGCGGAGCGCCTTGACGACCGCCGAGGCGTGCACGCCGGTGCCGGTCTCGAACGCGTCCTTGCCGAAGATCGGATAGTTGACCGGGAACGGCATCCCGATGGCCTCGGCGGCCTTCTCGCAGTACGCACCGAGCTTCGACAGGTCGTTGTCGATGACCCCGTTCAGCTTGAGGTTCGCGAGCAAGAGGTCCATCTCGGTGTTGCCCGTACGCTCGCCGACGCCGAGGGCAGACGCGTGCAGCCGCGTCGCGCCGGCGTCGAGGGCGACCAGTGTGTTGATCAGGCCGAGGCCGCGGTCGCGGTGACCGTGCCAGTCGATGCCGACGTCGGCGCCGAGCTCGTCGACCAGGTCCTTCACGAAGCGCACCAGCGTCTTCGTGCCGAGCGGCGTGGCGTGTCCACAGGTGTCGCAGACGCAGATGCGGCTGGCGCCGGCCTCGATCGCCGTGCTGTAGAGCGCGCGCACCTGCTCCGGCGTGGCGCGCGTCGTGTCCTCGGTGACGAACATCACCTTGAGGTCGTTCTTGACGCCGAACTCGACCGCCTCGCGGGAGAGCTTCAGCATGTGGTCGAAGTCCCAGTTCTCGGCGAACTGGCGGATCGGGCTCGAGCCGATGAACGCGCAGACCTCGATGGGCTCGCCCGTCTCCTGCACCACGTCGACGACCGGCGCGATGTCGGTCAGGACGGTGCGGCACGCGACGTTGGCCTGGATGTCGAGGCTCGCCATCTCCTTGACGAGGGCCGTGATGTGCTGGCGGGCGCGCTCTCCGGCCCCAGGCAGCCCGACGTCGGCGGTCTGGATGCCGAGGTCGTTCATCAGGTGGATCAGTTCGAGCTTCTGGTCGAGCTCGGGATCGCGCACCGAGGGGCTTTGCAGCCCGTCGCGCAACGTCTCGTCGTCGAACTGGACCTCGAAGTCGACCGTGGGGTACGGCGTGTTCCAGTCGTGAATCAGGGTCTCGCGCTGCTCTTCGGTCATCGGTGGCTCCGGGGGT
>CAYGST010000058.1:0-14970 GCA_964352415.1 uncultured Planctomycetaceae bacterium
GCGGGCGCCGGGGGGGGCCGCCCCCCCCCCGCGGGGGGGGGGCGGGGGGGGGGGCCCCCCCCCCGCTCCCGTTCAGGGCTGATCGAAGCGCAGCCGGACGGCCTGGATGCCTTGATCCGGCGTCGTCCAGGCGGCGAGTGCGCCTCCTTCGGCGGGGGCCAGTCGCAGGAAGCCGCTCGCTCGCTCGTTCGGCACGGCGCCCAGCGCCAGCGGGGCGCTGCGCCGCCCGTCGCGCCACAGGCGCCGGGCGCGCCACTCCGCGCCGGTCTCCACGTCGACGTACTCCAGCCAGGTGACGAGCACCGACTCGTCGTCCACGAAGACGACGTCGACTCGCCCGACCGCGGACCCGTCGTCCACTCGCAGAGGGAAGTCGAAGGCGGCGTGATCGACGGGGCTGAAGGCGACCGACACGTGACCGCCGCCCTCACCGGCCCCGGTGAACCACGTGACGACGTCGAGCCTCCCGCGCGTCGCGGCGCGCGGCCCGTTCACGGGGCAGCCGGCGATCTCCCAGGCGTCGTCGAACGGGGTCGCGTAGGCGTCACGCGTGAATCCGGTGGAGCCGTCCGCGTCGGCGCTCGACGGAGAGGCAGCGAGCGTCTCCGCATCGAAGCGCAGCACGCCGATGTCGCGGACCTCGCGCCCGGAGCGATCGCGGTAGCTTGCGACGAGTTCGCCGCTGGCGCGAAGGACGAGGCTCGTCTGGCAGCAGTCGCACACCCGCCCGTCGAGCTGCACCTCGGGACCGAGCTCGCCCGTGCGGACGATCGTGCGCGCGAAGAGCGCCATCGCTCCGGCGTGTCCGTGTCCGGCTGTCTGCGCGGAGGCGTCGCCGTGACCCTCGTCGCCCTCTGCGAGCGGGGGCTCGGCCATCGCGCGGCCGTCCAGCCAGACCGCCGCGAAGCGCGCGTCGTCGAGGGGGACCAGCGAGACGAACCCGTGCTCGACGGCGGCGCGGTCGTCGTGCAGGCGCCGTGGCGGGGACCAGGTCGCGCCCCGATCGCGCGTGATCGCGAACTCGACGTCGTACGCGTGCGGCGTGGCGCCGCGCCGCAGCCACTGGACCATCAAGGTCCCATCGGCGAGCGCGGCGACCGACGGGAAGTCGGCCCAGTTGAGGAACAGACCCTCGTCGCGCAGCACCTCGATGGGGGCGGACCAGGCGTCTCCCTCGAGCCAGGCGACGCGCAGGATGGCCAGGGCCCCACCCGGGCGGTCGACCCAGCTCAGGTAGGTCCGCCCGTCCGCGCCGCGCGCGACGAAGGGCAGGTGACTGCGCGGGCCGACCGGCGTCGAGACAGCCTCGGCCGTCACGCCGATCGCGGGCGCCGGGTCCTCGCTCGCGGCGGACTGCGTCGTCGTCGAGCGGTGGTGGAGCGAACGAACTGCGGGCTCCGTGTCGGATGCGCCGCCTCCGGAGAAGACGGGCGCAGCGGAGCCAAGAGGGAGCAGGACGGCGATGGCGCCGAGGTGGCGGGCGAGGAGCATGACGGCTGTCCGTGTTGTGGACCTTCGAGGCGTTGTGGGGTCGCCGCGGCTCACGAGTGAACCTCGACCTCCGCGATCTCCGCGAGTCGCGCGAAGAGACTCTGGTGGTCGGCCTCGGCCAGCCAGCCGTGGCGCTCCTCCTCCGGGACGAGCCCGCCGGCGACCCAGCGCCGCAGGAGCTGCTTGAGGCGGCCGGCGCGGCCGCGCGGCGCGGCGCCGTAGCGCGTACGCAAGAGCTCCGCGTACTCGATCAGGAAGCGGGCGGCCTCGCGCCGGTCGACCTCGGCCCCGCTGAAGATCCACGGATCGCCGAGCGCCGCCTGGCCGATCATCACGAAGGCGCACCCGGTCTCGTCGCGCATGCGCTGGAGGTCGGCGTGGCTGTTCACCGCGCCGTTGCCGCAGACAGGGATCGAGACGGCGTCGACGGCGCGCGCGATGCGCGTCCAGTCGACTTCGGGCGTGTAGTGCTCGGCCCGCGTGCGGCAGTGGATCGTCAGCAGCGCCGCGCCGCCGGCCTCCGCGGAGCGCGCGATCTCCTCGACGCGGCTAGCGTCGTTGTCGCCCGCGCGGATCTTGGCCGTCACCGGCACCGCTCCGTCCACGCCGCGCACGGCGGTCGCGACGATCCGCTCGAGCATAGCCGGGTCGCGCAGCACCGCCGAGCCCGCGCAGCCGCGCAGCGCGCCCTTGGCCGGGCAGCCGAAGTTCAGGTCCAGGAGCGGAACGCCGACCTCCACGGCGCGCGCGGCCGAGGACTCGAGCGCCGTGAGGTTCGAGCCCATCAGCTGCAGCCCGACCGGCGCGTCGAAGCGCCGCGGACCGAGGTGCTCGCGCAGCACGCGCTTCGACAGCGTGTGGTCCACCACGCGCGCGAACTCCGTGAACGCGCCGCCGAGCGCTTCGGGCGGATTGCGCTCGAGCACGAGGTCGCGGAAGCAGGGCTCGGTCACCCCTTCCATCGGGGCGAGCAGCCAGGGGGCCGTGAAGGGCAGCGGCGGCATGGAGGTAGGATAGCGTCCACGCGCCGACGGTGCGGATCATGCGCAACCCCTTCGACAACGAGCACGGCCTGCGCTGGCCTCGATTGCGCAACTACGCGCTGCACCTCGGACACCGGCTCGGGCTGCGGCGCTGGCGGGAGGCGCTGGTCGAGCGCGATCAGCTCTCGATCGTCGTCCGCACGGGCACCCACGACGAGGTCATCGTGCGCGAGGTCTGGGAGGAGGGGATCTACCCGCTCACGCAGCTCGAGCTCGGGCCCGGTGACCTCGTCGTCGATGTCGGGGCGCAGATCGGCAGCTTCACGCTGCTCGCCGCGGCGACGGGCGCGCGGGTGATCGCCGTCGAGCCGTCACCGCTCAACGTCGAGCGGCTGCGCGCCAACGTCGCGCGCAACGGCTTCGAGGACCTCGTCGAGGTGCGCGAGGCCGCGGTGACGCGCCCAGGCGTGCGCGAGCTCGAGCTGCACCTGACCTACACGAACCTCGGCGGGCACAGCTCCATCGCTTGGATCGGGCCGACGGTCCGTGTGCTCGCGCTGTCGTTGGCGCAGCTGTTCGACGAAGCGGGCCTCGGGCCAGGGAGTACGGAGCGCTGCCGCGTGCTCAAGCTCGACGTGGAGGGCGGCGAGTGCCCGATCCTGTACTCGGCGGACCCCGCGCTCCTGGCCCGCGTCGACATCGTCTTCGCGGAGGTGATCGACCACCCCGCGGCGGCGGCCGGCCGCCAGGACGGCGAGCCTCCGCATGACCACGAGGGGCTCGTCGGGTACCTCGAAGGCCTCGGCTTCAGCGCGAGCTGGGATCCGTTGACGCACGTGGTCGCGGCCCGGCGCCGCCGACCCGCGCCGGACTGCTAGAGTGTCCCCATGTTCGACCACATCGACTTCGAGGCGGCGGCGCAGCGCATTGCGGGCGTGGTGCAGCGCACGCCGATCGTGCCCTTCGACGCGGGGGATCCGCGCATCGAGCTGCGGCTGAAGCTCGAGAACCGTCAGGAGACGGGGGCCTTCAAGGCGCGCGGGGCCTGGAACAACCTCTCGCAGCTCACGGACGAGGAGCGCGCGCGCGGCGTCATCGCGACGAGCTCCGGCAACCACGGCAAGGCCCTCGCCTGGGCGGCGCGGCGCGCGGGCGTTCACGCGACCATCGTCATGCCGGCCGACGCCTACCCGAACAAGATCCAGGCCTGCCGCGACCAGGGGGCTGAGGTCGTGCTCGGCGACGACCGCGCGCACGCCGAGCAGCTCTGCCGCGAGCGCGTCGAGGCGGGCGCCAAGCTCGTCCACCCCTACGACGAGGCGCGCACGGTCGAGGGCGCGGGCACGGTCGGCCTCGAGATCGCCGAGGACTGGGCCGAAGTCGAGGTCGTCGTCGTCCCCGTGGGCGGCGGTGGCTTGAGCGCGGGTTCGTCGCTCGCGCTGAAGCGCAAGCTAGGCAGCGCCGTGAAGGTCTTCGCGGTCGAGCCCGCGGGCGCGCCGTCGATGACACTCGGTCTGGCCGCCGGGCACGCGGTGCCCGTCCCCGCGATCACGACCAACGTGCAGGGTCTCTGCCCGCTCAACTCCGGCGAGCTCAACGTCGCGATCGCCGGCGAGACGCTCGACGGCTGCTTCACGCTCGAGGACGACGAGATCTACGCGGCGCAGCGGACGCTCGTGCACGCGGGCGAGGTCGTCGAGCCCGCGGGCGCGGCGGCGCCGGCCTTCGTCCTCTGCGGTCACCTGCCCGCGGAGCTCTTCGAAGGGCGCAGCGCGGCGAACCCGCTGCGCGTCTGCGTCGTCGTCTCGGGTGGCAATCCGGCCCCTGACCAGCTCGCGGCGATCCGCGCGGAGACGGCATGAAGCGTTCGATCGTTGCCCTGTTCCTGTGCCTCTCCGCCTGCGGCGGCGCGCCCGAGAGCGACGCCGAGACCGTCGTGATGGTGCTCGTCGACGAGCTGGCCCCCGACGAGCTCGCGTCCTACGGCGCGGCCTGGGACGCGACCCCGAATCTGACCGCGCTGGCTGCGGCCGGGGAGGCGCTCGCGGACGTGCGCCCCGCTGCCGCGAGCCGCAGCGGCTTCGCGGCGAGCGTCTTGACGGGCGTCTCGGTCGAGCAGCACGGCCTGCGCTCCGCGCACGAACTCGGCGCCGAGCGCCTGCTCGCCGACACCGCGGCCACGCGGCTCCAGGGCCAGGGCTGGACGACGCTGGCCTCCGTGGAGCCCTCGCACTGGGACGTGCAGGGCCTGGGCGGCGGCTTCACCAGCTGGCACGCGACGCCCGGGGGCAAGCCCGCGCGCAGCGCCGCCGGGGTCGTCGACGCTGTCTGGCCCGACCTCGAGGCTGCGCTGGAGTCCCCGGCGAACACGTTCGTGTTCCTGCACTTCGGCGATCTGCGCGGCGTGACCGGTGACAGCGTCGAGCCGGACGTCGCGACGCTCGAGCACTTCCTGGCGGAGTGGCGCGGGAGCGGCGGCGCGATCGACGAGGCGTTCGCCGACCTGGAGTCGGAGGAGTCGCTCGCGACGCGGCTCGCCAAGTTCCTGAAGCGCCGCCGGGACGACCCCCGACGCGCGGCGTTCGAGCGCGCGCAGCGCGCGGCGCGGCTCGCCGCGGTCGACGCCCAGCTCGGACGCGTGCTCGAGCTCGTGCGGGAGCAGGGGCGCGAGGCCAAGGCGGACGTCTGGGTCAGCGGCTGGCGCCCGTTCCCCGCCGAGTACGGGCCCGCGACGCCGGCCGACCCCGCGGCGCTGATTCGCTCCGGTGGGCCGAACGCCGCGCTCCCGCACTTCGCGGACCGCGCCGCGATCGGGCCGTGGCTCGAGACGCCGTGGTCGGGCGGGACCTCGGCGCGCCTGCCGCTGCAGCGCTTCGTCATGAGCTCCGAGGGCCGCGCGCCGAAGCGCATCGAGCTGCACCGCCTCGAGGCGTCCGGAGGGCAGAAGACGCTGCGGCTACACACGTCCAACTTCGGCCCCGGCAGCAAGGTCGACCAGGAGCTCGCGACGCGCGGCCTGCCGCTGCGTCTCCTCTTCGAGGACCCTGAGCTGTTCCAGATCCCGCTCGAGACGATCCAGTTCGGGAGTCGACTGCTGCCCGAGGCCGCCGTCCCGGAGCTCGTCGCGCAGCGCTCGCCGGAGTGGCCGGAGAACGCGCTCGTCGGCCCGCTGCTCGACCTGCAGAAGAACGGATCGCGGCGCATGCGCGGAACGATCGACGCGCGCGAGGGCGCGAGTGTCGAGGTGCTGCTCGAGAGCCTTCCGGCCGACCTCGAGCTCCTGGACGGCGTCGAGTGCGCGGAAGGCGAGGTCGCGGCCGATCCGCTGCGCCCGGGCGCGGTGTGGGTGCGCGGGACCGGGCCGCTGACCTTCGAGTTCCCCACGCGCGGGCCGGGCGCGCGCCTGGCCGTGCTCTGTCGCGTCGACGGCCAGCGCGTGGACCACTCGCGCATGCGCTACCTCGAGCGCGTGCTCGGCGCGCCCGATCGCCTGGAGCTCTACCTCTCCGCCGGCGCCTGGCTCGACCCGGACCTGCGCGTCGCGCCCGTCAGCGACGCCGCGCTCGGCCTGCAACTCGCGGACGACCTGCCCCTTCCGGAATCGATTGCGCTACCCTCCCGGGCCGAGCTCGGCCTGCTGCGCGAGCTCGAATCGGACGAATGAAGCGAGTGATCCTGGTACGCCCCGAGGGGCCGCGCAACGTCGGCATGGCGCTGCGCGCGTGCGACAACTTCGGCCCGTGCGAGCTGTACCTCGTGCGCCCCGCGCGCCCCGGGATGCTGGTGCACCCGGAGTTCGAGCAGATGTCGCACGGGGTCGCCGACATGGAGGACAAGCTCTTCGTCGTGAACGACCTCAAGGACGCGCTCGCCGAATGCACGCACGCGGTCGGCTTCACGGCGCGCGTGCGCGGCGACCTCGTCCGCGAGGAGTGGAACGGCGCGCTGCCGAGGCTGCGCGAGATGGGCGCCGGCGGCGAGGAGCGCCTCGCGATCGTGTTCGGCGCGGAGTCCACCGGGCTGCTCTCCGACGAGGCCGACCTGTGCCAGGAGCTCGTCCACATCCGCACCGCGGAGTCGCACACCTCGATGAACCTCGCGATGTGCTGCGCGGTCGTCCTGCAGGGGCTCTTCACCGGCGAGGAGGTCTGGCAGCCCGAGCCGGGCGGCGTGAGCCTGTCCGGGGCCGAGCGCGAGTACCTGCGCCAGAACCTGCGCTACGTCTTCACCGAGAACGTCGCCCGCTCCGAAGAGGCGAAGCGCGTGATCGGTGCCTCGATCGACAGGGTGTTCGGCAACGCCCGTCTCACGACCTCCGATGCCCGCTCCTGGCACATGATGGCCCGCTCCCTCGGCAGCCAGAAGACGCCCATGGACTTCGGCCTCCAGCCCAGCCCCCGCAGTCGTAAGGCGACCCAGGCATCCAGGGACGCCGCGGCGCCGAAGGATGGGGACACGCACGACTCCCACTGACGACTCCTCCCTCCGAATGGTCCACCTCAATCGAATCTACACGCGCTCCGGCGACGACGGCACGACAGGCCTCGGCGACGGGACACGGCTGCCCAAGCACCACGAGCGGATCGCCGCCTACGGCACGACCGACGAGCTCTCGAGCGTGCTCGGTCTGGCGCTCGCGAGCGGGATCCCCGCGCCCTACGCCGACTGGGTGCAGTCGATCCAGAACGACCTCTTCGACGTGGGCTCGGATCTCTGCCGGCCGGGTGGAGCGGATGACGGCTCGCGCATGACGGCGAAGTACACCGTCCAGCTCGAGCACTGGATCGACGAGGTCAACGACGAGCTCGAGGCGCTGACGAGCTTCATCCTCCCCGGCGGCACGATGGCCGCGGCGTGGATGCACCTCGGCCGGACGGTCTGCCGGCGCGCCGAGCGCCACATCAACGCGCTGATGGACGACCCGGCGGAGAAGGGCAACGTGAACCCCGAGGTGCTGCGCTACGTGAACCGCCTCTCGGACCTGCTCTTCGTCCTGGCCCGCGCAATGAACGACGGCGGCAAGGCCGACGTCCTCTGGGTTCCGGCGGCGCGCAAGAACGAGCCGGCCCAGGACTGAAGGCCGTGGGGTACCCGCGCCTGCAGTACGCGACGCCCCTCGAGTGGGTGCGGAGGATCGAGGAGCGGCCGCTCGAGCTGCTCAGCGATCACGCCCACAACGAGCTGAAGGCGGCGTCGACGGCCCAGGCGTGGCTGCTCAAGAAGCCGAACGACGCGCGCCTCGTGACGCGCATGGCGACGCTGGCAGCAGAGGAGCTCGAGCACTTCGATCGCGTCGTGCAGCTGCTCTACGGCCGCGGCGGCACGCTGCTGCCCGTGGACAACAGCGTCTACGCGGAGGCACTCCTGCGCGAGTCGGCGAAGACGCGCAAGAACGCCTTCCTCGACCGGATGGTGCTCGCAGCACTGATCGAGTGTCGTTCGTGCGAGCGCTTCGAGCTCCTGGCCGAGCACCTCGCCGACGAGGAGCTGGCCGCGCTCTACCGCGACCTGATCCCGTGCGAGCAGGGCCACAACGAGCTGTTCGTGGACCTCGTGCGCGAGGCCTTCCCGGGCGGCGAGGCCGACACGCGGCTGGAGCAGCTGTTCGCGCTCGAGGCGGACGTGATCGCCGAGCTGCCCTTCGCCTACCGCATGCACTCGGGGCTGGCGCCGGCCCTGACGACCTGAGCCCCGAGGTCGCGGCGGTGTTCAAGCGCAAGCCGAAGCTCGAGGCCGTGCACGGCCTCGTGACCGGGCGGGTCCAGTCCGTCGCCTTCCGCTTCTACACGCGGCAAGAAGCGACGCAGCTGCGGCTCTCCGGTTGGGTCAAGAACCTCGGCGACGGCCGCGTGGAGTTCCACGTCCAGGGCTTACCCGAACGCGTCGCGGAGTTCGTGCAGTGGGTTCACGTTGGCCCGCCGCTTGCAAAGGTCCGGGACGTCGAGACCACGCCGGCCGAGCCCGAAGCGCTCGACGAGTTCGAGATTCGCTGAGCCGGGCAAACTGCGCCGAAGGCTTGGCTCGTTCCCCCCAAGCCCGTGAAATGTCGCGCATGTCCTCGCGTCCCTTCAAGAGCTGCGCGCTCCTCGCGCTGCTCGCTTCCTGCTCCAGCCTCGGTCACACGAGCGATCCCGCTCCCCATGTGCGCGGTCCGCTGGCAACGCGCCAGCAACACCCGATGGGCCTGACGCTCATGGCCTTCCGCCCTCGACGGCCGGTGACTCAGGCCGCCGGGCAGACCGGCGCCGGCGTCCAGGTTTCGTGGTCGTCGATCGAGGAGATCCAGCGCTTCCCGCCGTACAGCCCCAACAACTCCGTCGTCATGGACGCGGAGACGATCCGCACGACGTTCAAGGGTCGCCACGGCGTGAGCGAGTCGGTCGACGTCGAGATCGAGATTCCGTTCCTCTACGCGAGTGGCGGGATCCTCGACAAGTTCATCGAGGAGTTCCACGAGCTGTTCAGCCTGCCCGACGGCGGTCGCGACGAGAACGCGGAGAACGACTTCCGGGTCGACGTCATCTCGGGTTCGGACGAGCTCTACGCCCTCGAGGGGAGCACGCTCGGAGTGCAGGACATCCCGATCTTCGTGACCTGGCAGCTGCAGGAGGAGTCGGATGGAGCACCTGCCTTCGCGCTGCGCGGTGGGCTCGAGCTGCCGACGGGCTCCGAGAGCCGTGGATTCGGCAATGGCGCGCTGGTGGTCGGCGCGGGCGTGCTGGGGGAGAAGTCCTTCGGCCGCTGGACGGTGGTCGGCGGCATGGACGTCGTCTTGCCAGGTCAGTCCGACCGCATGGACGCCTCGTCGGGCAACAGCTACGAGACGATGTTCGCGTTCGAGCTCGGCGGCGAGTATCGCTGGAACGATGGCGTCTCGCTCGTCGCGGGGACCAAGTGGACCTCCCCGATGATCACGTCCGTCGACCTCGAGGAGATCGACCGCGAGATCTTCGACCTCGGCATCGGCGCGCTCTGGGACGTTGGGCAGGCCTCGCGCTTCGCCTTTTCGCTGCACGAGGACCTCGTCGCTGCGACGGGCTCGGACTTCACCGTGCAGTTCGCCTACATCTGGAACTACTGAAGCTCCCCGTAGCCGCGCAGCGAAGCGGCCCCCGACCGGACGAACCGGTCGGGGGCCGCCCGCGTTCGAGCGCGGGGCGCTTCGTTCAGGGGATCGTGATCTCCTGCGCGATGTCGACGGCCTTCTCGCCGCTCCACGTCACGGTCGCCTTGCCGCTGCCGCGCACGATCCAGCGTACCGTGCGAGCCTGCAGGCCCTGCAGCCCGGAGTCGGAGACGAGCCGCGCGGGGTCCCGCTCGGTCAGCGAGATCTCGTTCTGGCGCCAGCGGTCATTGCGCACGCCGCTCGCGAGCACCTCGACGCCCTCGAGCGCGTAGACGTCCGGAACGCCGATGCCCTTGCTGGCCGAGCGCGCCGTGCGCGTCGGGATGACGCGCGGGTTGCGGAACGTGACATCGACGGCCTTGAGCCCGCCGGCGAGGTCCACGAACTCGACCTTCTCGATGACGACCTCGGGCATTGCGTCCGCGTGCTTGATGCAGAAGAGCGCGTTGCGGTGCACCATCTCCTCGATCAGAAAGCTCGGGGGCACGCGGCCGACGTCCTTGCGATAGCCGCCGATCTCGATCTCGCCGTAGATCGGGTGCTCCGCAGCGTGCCAGTCGATATGGCCTCCGCCGGCGAGCAGGTTGTCGTCGAAGAACTGCTGGCCTTCCTGGCGATCACCGTCGTCACCATCGGGGTAGTTGCGCGAGTTCGTCCACAGTTCGTTGGTGAAGGCGATGATGCCGAGACCCTCATAAGCCCACGTCGCGAAGCCGCCGTAGACCGAGTAGAGGTCCTTCCAGATCACCCAGTAGTTGTAGAACGGCAGCATGCGCTCGCCGTCCGCGCCCAGGCGATCGAACGTTCGCAGGTCCGCGCGCTCGTACTCACCGAACTCCTCGCCGCCGGGGCCGCGCAGGATCATGCCGCCCGCGTTGTGGAACGACTGGACCGCCGCCACGTTCGGGTGGGCGTAGAGGAAGTCGGCGATGCAGCGCGTCTCCGGCCAGTACAGCGGGTACGGCCCCGCGCCGAACTGCACGTGCTCGGGCCGCCACATGGCCGGCCACGCACGGTTCATGTCGTAGCCGCCCTCGCTGTCCTCGTTGACCCGACCGTCGCCGTCGTTGTCGATGCCTTCGGAGCCGAGCATGATCCAATCGCCGCGGATGCCGAGCTCGTTCGTGGGGACGCGCTCCATCAGGCGCGGGTTGTCCGCGTTCAGCCGGTGCGTGCCCTCACCGGGCACGTACTTGCGCATCTGCGTGATGTGCCCGTCTCCGTCGAGGTCGTCGTAGGAGTCCTCGTCGTACAGGCCGTCCCGATCGTTGTCGGTCGGCTTGTAGCCCGTTCGCGACGAGCTGGCCGTGTGCGCGCCCGCGAACCAGTTGGCGCGGCCGTCGGGGTTGACCATCGGCAGGATGTAGAACGCGGAGCGGTCGAGCAGCTCGGTGATGTGCTCGTTCGTGCCGTGGTTCTGCAGCAGGTACCACGCGAGGTACAGCGTCGCCTCGGCGCCCTGCACCTCGTTGCCGTGCACGTTGGCGTCGATCCACATCGCCGGCTTCGTGTCGTGGGCGCCGGTCGCAGGGTTGTTCACCGTGTAGACGCGCATCTCGCGGCCCTGGATGCTCTGGCCAATGACCTCCATCGAGATCATCTCGGGCCACGCGGCGACGAGCGCGTCGAAGTGCGCGTAGATCTCGTCGTAGTCGTACAGCCGGTTCCAGTGGAACTCGACCTTGTCGGGTCGCTTGATCGGCGGCCCATCGAAACCCTGATCCGTCTCCTGCAGCAGAGGGCTCGGGAACAGGAACGGCAGTGCGTAGAGGATGTTCAGCATCACTTCACCTCCGGGGTGGCGCTCTGCGCACCGGCGTTGTCGGTCTGGAAGGTCACCTGCAGCTGGGCGATGTCGCCCACGCCTCCAACGAGCCAGCGGAACTCCTCGCGTCCGCCAGCGCCGGAGAGGTTGCCGACGAGCTGCTGCTCGCGGCCGCCGAGCAGCTCCGCGCCGTCCGGCAGCTCGATGCGAACGCGCGCGGGCTTGATCGCGCGCGCGCGCTGCGCCGCGCGCGACTGCTGCGGCAGGAGTGATGCGTTCTCGAGCACGGCGTGCACCTCGAACAGGCCGCCGCCGAGCACCTTGGCCTCGACGTCGACGAGCGCGAGCCGCGGGAGGTCCGCGCCGAGCGTCAACAGGAAGTCGAAGTGCTTCGCCGTGGTCTCGGCGAGCTGCTCCGCGGGCGGCTCGACGAGCGCGTACGGCGCGAAGCCGCCGATCTCGACCGGGCCGAGCTGCGGGTGCTCGAACGCCGTCCAGGTCACGAAGGCGGCCTCGGAGTTCTGGTCGAGCCAGATCAAGCGCTTGGCGTCGTCACCGGGTTTGGGCTCGTCCTTCTTCTTCTCGTCCTTGGGCGTCTCGGCGGCCGCTTGCTCGGTAGCGACCTCGGTCGCTTCCTCCGCGCTCTCGTCGCCCGCTGCCTCCTCGGCGCTCTCCTCGATCGACTCCTCCTCCGGCGCCTCCTCCCCTGACGCCTCCGCTTCGGGCTTCGCCTTCTTCGCGTCGAGCGGCACCGCCCACGGGTCGATGTCGAGCGTGAAGAGCCCGCGGTGGTGGTAGAGGAAGCCCTGGGCCGAGCCGCGCTGTTCGCCCTGCGGCTTCGCCTTGTTGCCGGTCAGGTCGCGGTAACGCTCTCCGAGCAGGCCGTAGGCGGCCATGTCGGCCTCGTAGATGCCGACCTGCACGTCGCCGCGGCTACGCGGGCCGGAGTCGGGCTGGCTCTTCGGCTTCTCGCCGAGGTTGTGCTCGTCTCCATAGGTCACGACCAGCGCGATGTCGGGGTGCGCGAGCAGGAACTCGGACAGGCCGAGCGTGGCCGGCTCCTTCGTCGGGTAGAGCCCGGCGTAGGCGGCGTGCTCGTTCCAGTTGCGCGCGAAGTTGCGGTTCACGATCGCGTCGTGCAGCGGGTCCTCGGCGACGCGCTCGTCGCCGTCGCGGTCGAAGCCCTCCACGACGCGCTTCCACTTGCCGCGCTGGCCCTTCTTCGCGTCGGCCTCGATCATCGCGCGCGGGTCGGTCGGATCCTCGATCCACTCGCCTTCGGGATCCTCGTAGCGCATCCAGGTCACGAGGCCGTCGCCGTCGACGTCGGCGGGCGGGTCCTCGCCCTGCCTGCCATCGCGGTCGTTGTCGACGCCGTGACCGGTGCCGCCGAGCTCGTGCCGCGGCCGCGCGAAGCGCGCCTGGCCGGCGTCGACGTCGAGGCGCGGCACGACGTAGACAGTGGTCGTGTCGAGCAGCTCCGTCACGGCCTCGTCGTTGCCGTAGCCCTCGAGCAGCGCGCGCACGTGGTCGAGCGCCATCGAGGTCGTGTAGGCGCGCGCGCCGTCGAGACCCGCCAGCAGCAGGATCGCCGGCTGATTTGCCGGGACCTCGGCGCCGGCGCTGACGCGCAGCGCGTGCACGTCGAGCCCGCCCGGCGAGGTGGCGATCACCTCGGCGGTCAGGCGTTCGCCGTGGGCGCCCGCGAGGGACTGAACGGTGCTGACGATCGACGCGTGGTCGTGCAGCGGCGGGGCGGCGTCCTGCGTGGGCGCGTGCGCGCTCCAGGCGGGGGCCAAGGCTCCGAGGAGCCCGAGGCAGGTGGGGATCATGAGAGGCTCCTCTGGGGATCGGCGCGCGCGACGGCACGCCTTCGGAGTCGCATTGCGGGGCGCGCGAGGGGGCTGCGGGGCCGCACCTCGGCGATGGAGAGCGGCGATCGTAAACGGGGCCCGCTGGGGCCGCCGAGGGCCCCGGCCAATGCAACAGGACCCTTACGCGGGCCGGCGCGCGCGACCGGGGAGAGGTCCGGCGGACGGGCCAGCGCCGATCGCGAGCGCGCCGCTTCCGCCGCGGACGCGGCTCAATCGGCGAGCAGCGCGGCGACGGCGGGTTCGATGGCGGCGAGCCAGGCCTCGCGACCCGCCTCGTTCAGGTGGATCGTATCCCCGGCCATGCGATCGTTCGGTGCGCCGGACTCGTCGAGGAACAGAGGACGCAGGTCGAGGTAGGTGACGCGCTCACCTTCGCCGAGCGCGGCCGCGGCGACGTGCACCTCGTCGAGTGCGATGCGCCGCGGGTCGGCGGCGGTTGCTCCCGCGGGGAACGGCCCGCAGATCAGCACGTGCGCCTGCGGTTCGCGGGCGAGGAGCAGCGCGACGACGGCTTCGAGGCCGGCGGCGGTCTCGCGCCCGCTGTGGCCAGCTGCGTTCACGTTGTTGACGCCGATCGCGAGCACGATGACGCGCGGGTCGACGGTTGCGAGCGCGCCGTGCTCGATGCGGTACAGCAAGTGCTCGGTGCGATCGCCGCTCAGCCCGAGACCCAGCGCGCCGCGCGCGCCGTGATAGCGATCGATGGGCCGAGCGCCCCCCGCGCGCGCGACGCGATCCGCGCTTCCGGTCAGGCCCTGGGTGATCGAGTCGCCGAGGAAGACGAGCTGCGCAGCGGGGTGCTCCGCTCCGAGCGCCTGCAGCTTGGCGAGCTGCTCCCACCACGTGCCGCCGCCCCAGCCGGCGGGGTTCCCGCGATGCTCGGCCGACGGAGCGGCGCGCGCCGCTGGATTCACGCTGCGACCCGTCGCCTGCAGCAGCGCGCGCCGCAGCGGCGCGACGGGGTGCAGTCCGTGGGGGTGGTGTCCGAGGCCGGGTTTGCGCCACACCTGCACGTCGCCGCCGAGCGCGCGCAGGCGCCGCGCGAGCTCCTCGCCGTTCTCCTCGGCGGGCACGACCTCGTCGGCGCTGCTCTGCACGAGGAAGACCGGCACGCGGGCCTCCGCGAGGGGCGCGAGGCGGTCGAGCGGCAGGTTCGCGTAGGCCGCGGCCTCCTCCTCGCTGAGGTCATGGGCGGCGAGGCAGCGCGCCCAGTCCGCGTCCGAACGCTTGCCGGTTCGTCCGCCCGGCCACGAGCGGAAGTCACACACGGGGTTGTCGAGGTAGACGGCCTCGACGAGCTCGGGGTGGCGCGCGGCCCAGTTCACGGCGACGAGGCCGCCGCGGCTCATCGCCTCGAGCGTGACGCGTTGCGCGAGGCCGAGCCCCTGCGCGAACGCGTGGAAGCGGTCCCAGCGGGCGAGCGCCTCGTCCGCGCCGAACAGCCCGCCGACGTCGGCGTAGGCGAGGTGGTAGCCGCGGTCCAGCAGGTCGCGGTCGAGCTCGGGCTCGTGCCCGAAGAAGCGCGCGCGCCAGATCCACGGCAAGCCCGTCGCGGCGCTCTCGGGCTCGACGAGCGTGCAGCCGAAGGACGCGCCGCGCCCGTCGGGCAGCGCGAAGTCGTGGCGGCGGAAGCCGTGGAACTCGGAGCCGCGGGGCTCCAAACCCTCGAGCTCGGCGAGCTTCGCGCAGGGGCGCGGCGTGCCCGAGGGGGGCTGGCGTACGGCCTCCGCG